>NZ_JBSFWJ010000071.1:0-34474 GCF_053592695.1 Saccharopolyspora sp. NPDC002578
GGCTTCCTCGCTGCGGGATCGATTTCTGATGTATGTCCGATACACGGCGAAATCGCTGTCCTCGCGAGGAAGCCGCTGAGAACCCGCCGGTGGTCGTTGTGCTCAAGCTGGTCACTGCTCAGCGGCTCCGCCGCTGACAGGACAACGATCAACAACGTCGTTCACCTGGAAAGACAAGATCAAAGGAAGCAACTGAGGTTCCGCCACCCGACCACTGCACAGGCCGAGAACGAAACACAGGATCACGGGATAATGCCGGGTATGGGTGGGCAGGAGGTCGTCGCGCACCGGGGAGCGTCGGCGGAACGCGCCGAGCACACGCTCGGCGCCTACCAGGTTGCGCTGGACCAGGGCGCCGACGCGCTGGAGTGCGATGTGCGCGTGACGCGCGACGGGCACTTGGTGTGCGTGCACGACCGCCGGGTGGACCGCACGTCCACCGGCCGGGGCGTGGTGAGCGAGCTGACGTTGGGCGCGATGTCCCGCTTGGACTTCGCGCAGTGGCACCACGAGCTGCCGGATTCCGCGGACGACCTGGTCTTCGAGCCGCGGGCGAGTCCGGTGGGCGGCGCGTCGCAGCGCCGCATCCTCACCTTCGACGAGCTGCTGGGCCTGGTGCGGGCGCAGTCCCGCCCGGTGCGGTTGTTCGCGGAGACGAAGCACCCGGTGCGCTACGGGGGGTTGGTGGAGGCGAAGCTGACGGCCGCGCTGGCCCGGCACGGGATTTCGGCGCCCGCGCACAAGGACGATTCGCCGGTGGTGATGATGTCGTTCTCGGCGGCGGCGGTGCGCCGGTTCCGCGCGAACGCGCCGGGGGTGCCGACGGTGCTGCTGTTCGACCGCGCGTCGCGCGCGGTGCGGGCGGGGGAGTTGCCGCGCTGGGCGGATCTGGCGGGGCCGAGCGTCCGGTTGCTGCGCCGGGATCCGGGGTTGGCGCGTCGGTTGGCGGCGCGCGGCCGGGACACCTACTGCTGGACGGTGGACGACGCGGCTGACGTGGAGCTGTGCCGCCGCGCCGGGGTGCGGTTCGTGGCGACGAACCGGCCGGGTGCGACGCGGGCGCGGCTGGCGGGCTCTCCCGGTTAGGAACCCGCGGGTGGGTTGACCCGGAACGTCGGGTCCGGGGGCGGCTCGATAGCGTCGGTGGGTCCAATCACACCCAGCGAGGAGGCTTCGAGTGTCGAAGCGAACGGCCCCGACCCAGCGCGCTGAGGGAGCTGTCGGCCCGAGGCAGCCTTGCCCGTGCGGGTCCGGGAAGCGCTACAAGGCGTGCCACGGTGCCGCGGGCGGCTCCGCCGACGTGATCGTGACCAGGCCTTTCGAGGGCCTCGCCGCGGAGGGCGACTTGGTCGCGCTGCGCGAGTTCGTGCCGTCGGCGACGGCGAAGCTGCCGTTGCGGGACGGTTCCGAGGTCACCGTCGCCTCGGTGCTGCCGATGGCGGCGGCCGCGGTGCGGCGCACCGACGGACAGGCCTTCGTCGGCCTCCAGGTGCAGACCCGTTCGGGTGATCTGAGCCGCGACCTGGCCCGCGCGATCGAGTGGGTGCAGCAGGCGGAGCAGGGCGCGTCGCTGCCGGTGGTGGGGCCGGAGCCGGCGCAGGCCGAGGTGCCGACGCGGCTGCAGGACCTGATCGACCCGGCCGCGGAGCTGGAGGTCGTGCTGCACGAGGACTTCTCGTGGTGGTTGCCGGAGGGCACCGAGGCCACCGGTGACGTCGCGCTGTCGTTGGAGCGGGCGAACGCCGCGATCATGCCGACGGAGCGGTTGTCGGCCGAGGGCGCGCGCTCGGCGTACTGGGTGGACCCGGGCGAGAAGGCGCACTTGCGCTGGGTGCGCCCGGAGCCGGAGGAGAAGCTGCTGGCCGCGCTGGCCCGCCTCGCGGCGCGCGGTGAGCTGGCGCTGGACGAGGACAGCAAGTTCGCCGGATCGTTCCGCGCCCACGGCGTCCTCGTTCCCGTGTGGGACCTGGACCGCGACAAGCACCCGCGCGAGTGGAACGAGCCCGCCGCCGCCTTGGGCGAGCGCTTGGCCGCGGCGTTGAACTCGCTGGATTCCACGCCGTTGGACGCCGCCGAGCGCCGTTCCCGCGACGGCCTCCGGGGTCGCCAGATCACCTTGCGCTGACCCGTCGAGCGCGGGCGTCCGCCGAGGTGCGGGCGCCCGCGTCGTTGGGCCGTCCGAGTGAACTCGGATGGTTCCGGCAACCGCTCGGCCGGATCGGGCGTGTCCTTCCGCAGCACAGGTCGTGGAGGGGAGGCGGCGTGACCGCTCAGTTGCCCGCCGTGCGCGCCGCTTCCGAGGCGCAGGTGGGTTGGTCACGCCCGGCACGTCAAGGGGACATGGCGACGGAGGACGATTTCGCGGAGTTCGTGCGCGTCGCCTTGCCGGGGTTGATGCGCTACGGCCACGCGCTCACGGGAAATCCGCACGACGCGGCGGATCTGGTGCAGACGGTGCTGGAGAAGGTCGGCGCGCGCTGGTCGAAGATCCGCCAGCAGTGCGACGAGCCGCGCGCCTACGTCCGCAAGGCGATGGCGAACACGCACGTGAGCCGGTGGCGCCGCACTCGCCGCGAGACGTTGCTGGCGGAGTTCCCGGACGTGCCGGCGGCGGAGTCGCCGGACCGGCTGGAGAACGAGCCGTTGTGGCAGGCGTTGCGCGGTCTGCCGCCGAGGCAGCGCGCGGTGGTGGTGCTGCGCTACTACGAGGGCTTGTCGGAGGCGGAGATCGCCGAGACGCTCGGGGTCAGCGCGGGAACGGTGAAGAGCCAGGCCAGCAAGGCGCTGGCGTCGTTGCGCCGCAAGCTCGGCCCGGTCTTCGAGGGCGGTGGGGTGTGATGGGCGACCTCGACGACGAGCTGCACCGGATGTTCGCCGACGACCGGCTGGACGTGCGGGTGCGCACCGGCGCGGAGTGGTCGCTGGTGGCGGGCGCGCGACGGCGGCGGAAGCGGCAGACGACGGTGGCCGCGGTGGGCGGCGCGCTGGCGATGACGGTGCTGGTGGGCGGCGGCGCGGTGCTCGTTGCGCGGCCCTCGCCGGACCTGGTGCGCCCGGCGGTGCCGCCGGTGGTGAGCACGTCGGAGCGGTCGCCGGGAGACCCGTCGCTCCCGGACGTCACCTCGACGTTCGTCCCGAACGCGCCGCACGGGCCGGAGCCCGGTTCGCCGGATTCGGGCGTGGTGCCGCCGTACGGTTCGGATCCGACCAGCGAACGGCTCTCGATCCTGCGCGAGTCGACGTCGGCACCGGACACGACGTCCTCGGAACCCTCGGAGCCGCCGACCTCGGCCCCGTCCTCGGAGCCGAGCACCCAGCCCACCGAGCCCTCCGGCGAGCCCGACTGACCGCCGCACCGAGCCGAGCCGCGGGTTCGCGGGGGTGGACGTGCGACGGCCCCGGCGCTGAGGTGCGCCGGGGCCGTCGTTCGTGGTGGGAGCGGGTGTCAGAGCGCTCCGCCTGCGGCCGGGGGAGCGGTCGGGTCGGTGCCTTCGTCGCCGACGGCTTCGCGGGCGAGGAAGTTCTCCACGTCGAACAGGTTCCCGTTGGAGCGGTCCACGACGGCCAGCAGCGTCGACATCTGCGAGACCTCTTCGACCTGTTCCTTGAGGAACCACTGGAGGAACTGCTCGCCGAGGTAGTCGCCTTCGTCGCGGGCGGCCTTGGCCAGCGTCACGATCTCCTGCGTCACTTCGCGCTCCTGCTCCAGGGCGAGGGCGACGAGTTCGCGGGTCTCGGTGAAGTCGTTGCGGACCTCTTCGATGGACGGGATCGCGACCTTGATGTCGTTGTCCATCAGGTACTGCACGATCATCATGGCGTGGTTGCGCTCTTCGACCGACTGGCGGTAGAAGTGCGCGGCCAGGCGCGGCAGGTCCTCGTTGTCGAACCACACCGCGACCGCGAGGTACTGCTGCGAGGCGGTGAGTTCGTTGCGCACCTGGTCCTGCAGCAGCTGGTGGAAACGGGATTCGCGCGGCTGGATCTTCTTGGCGGTCGTGGTCATGGCTCGAAGAATACGCTCCAATTGACACCTCGCAATTCATCAGGCAACCCTTGGGAATGTTCGCCGAACCTTCCTTAAGTTTACTTTGCCTTATTGCGGCAAGGCAATCCTAAGTGGATTCATCAGGGTCTGTGGAAGACCTGTCGGGCATCCTCGCGGGGATCGTTCGTACGCAGCCGGGAGATGATCGCCGCTGCTTCCTCGGAGCCGTCGTAGGCCGTCGAGTACTCGGCGGCTCCGTCGGTGACCAGCAGGTAAACCTGATCGGCCTGCCCGTGCTGCTTGGCCCACCGCAGGCCGCAATCCCACCGCCCGAGGATGCCGGGGTCGGCATCAAGCGCCGCGGCCACTTCTCGCGCGGTGCGCCTGAGGTTGGTCTCCCACGTGCGATCGGCATGGCCGCGAACGATTTCCTCGATGTATTGCCGGGTGTGGAACCGCAGTTCCCCGGGAGGCTCGGCATCCCCGAGGCAGTGCACCGTGAAATCGGTCCACACGATGTGGTCGTAATCATTGCCGAACCGCTCGTGCTCGATCCGCGCACTGGCGAATCCGCACCTTCGACGCCGCAGTCGCACCGCCACAGCAGCGTGGTCGGCGGTTGGTGCGGCCACTCGGCCGGCCACAGCGGGCTGTTGCGCCCGAGCAGGTCGTCCGGATCGCGCCCGACGCCCTTCACCGGAATCACGTCGCCGAACAGGTCCCGCCCGTCCACCACCGGCACGATCACCGGCGCGGTGCCCCTGCCGATCCGCGCCTGCTCCACCCGCAACCCGAACTCGCTGAACGCCGGTTCCTCTCGATGCGCGATGCCGAATCCCATGCCTCCAGGGTGGCAGCCGAACATCACGCGCCCGACTGTTGATCACGGTCTGTGTGGGCCGGGATCGATGTTGGAACGTTCGGGCGACGTCCTGCGACATCACGGGGCTACGGCCCGGGAGTCTCCGGCACGATGGATCAATGGAGGTTCGGATGACGGCTCATGCCGGTACGGACGGTTTCGCGCCTGGTTCGATCGTGGAGGTTAGGGACGAGCAGTGGCTGGTGAAGCAGGCGGAGCACTTATCGTCCGGCGCTTTCTCGGTTCGCTGCACGGGAGTGTCGGAGCTGGTCCGGGACGCGGAGGCCACGTTCCTCACGGATTTGGACGAGGTCCGGCCGCTGGCTCCGGAGTCGGCGCAGCTGGTGCGCGACGATTCGCCGGAGTTCCGCCGCACTCGGCTGTGGCTGGAGGCGGTGCTGCGCAAGACCGCGGCGCCGTTGCACGACGACCGGCTGCTGGTGTCGCACCGGATGTTGTTGGATGACTTGAACTATCAGCGCCAGGCGGTGTCGCAGGCGTTGTCGGGGGAGAACCTGCGCACTCGGATCCTGATTGCAGATGCGGTCGGACTCGGGAAGACGCTCGAGATCGGGATGTTGCTGTCCGAACTGGCGCGCCGTGGCCGGGCGGAGCGGGTGCTGGTGGTGACGCCGCGGCATGTGCTGGAGCAGATGCAGCACGAACTGTGGACGCGGTTCGCGATTCCGCTGGTGCGGCTGGACACCGATGGTCTGCAGCGGGTGCGCAGGCAGTTGCCGTCGAGCCGGAATCCGTTCACGTTCTTCCGCAAGGTGATCGTGTCGGTGGACACGTTGAAGTCGGAGAAGTACCGAGCTCATTTGGAGAATCACCGCTGGGACGCGGTGGTGATCGACGAGTCGCACAACTTGACGAACTCGGGCACGTTGAACAACCGCTTGGCCCGGGTGCTGGCTCCGCGCACCGATGCGTTGATCTTGGCTTCGGCCACGCCGCACAACGGCAAGAAGGAGTCGTTCGCGGAGCTGATGAACCTGCTCGATCCGACGGCCATCAAGGATCCGGACGAGTACCGGGTCGAGGACATCGCGCACCTTTTCGTGCGGCGGCACCGGCATTCTGAGGAGGTCGCGGCGGAGGTCGGGGATGACTGGGCGGAGCGCCCGGATCCGAAGGTGCTGGCGGTGCGGGCGAATGCGGCGGAGGAGGCCGTGATCGCGGAGTTGTCCTCGACGTGGCTGTATCCGGAGTCGGGGCGGTCGCCGATGGAGGGCAGGGGCGAGCGCTTGTTCCCGTGGACGTTGGCGAAGGCGTTCTTGTCTTCGGCGTCGGCGTTGCGCGAGACCGTCAGGAACCGCAACAGGAATCGCCCGCGGCCGGAGGCCGAAGCGTTGACGAGGCTGGATGTGCTGGCAGCTGAGGTGGAGCAGGCGGGGGAGTCGAAGTTCGCGGCGCTGGTGGACTATTTGCGCGAGATCGGTGTCGGACCTGGGAAGGACACCCGGGTGGTGCTGTTCAGCGAGCGGCTGGCGACGTTGAACCGGTTGTCGCGCGATCTGCCTGCCGCGCTGGGCATGCCGAAGTCGGCGTTCGACACGTTGCACGGCGGCCTGCCGGACGTTCAGCAGCAATGGGTGGTGGAGCAGTTCAAGCTGGCCGATTCCCCGTTGCGGGTCTTGGTGGCCGGTGACGTGGCCAGTGAGGGCGTCAACTTGCACGCGCAGTGCCACCACATGATCCACTGGGACATCCCGTGGAGCTTGATCCGCATCGAGCAGCGCAACGGCCGCATCGACCGGTACGGCCAGCATCATCCGCCGCAGATCACGGCGTTGGCGTTGACCGCGTCGGATGACCGTTTTTCCGGCGATGTGCGGGTGTTGACGCGGTTGCTGGACAAGGAGCATGCGGCGCACAAGGCGCTGGGCGATGCGGCTTCGCTGATGAGCAAGCACAGCGTGAAAGCGGAGGAGGACGAGGTCGCGAAGGTCCTGCTAGGGGATCAGGAGCTGGATGTCACGGTCCCGGATGTCGCCGTAGACGATCTCGACTTCTTCGAGCAGATCTTGGCGCGGGGTGACGAGAAGGCGCCGAGCGGCCCGGAGCTCGACGTGGGGCACCACTTGTTCGCGGAGGACGTGGAGTTCCTGCGGGAGGCGTTGCGGGAGATCTACCCGAATCCGGCGGATTCGGTCCGGCAGGGCGGTGTGGGCTGGGAGGAAGCGGAGGATTCGTCGTGGGTGCGGTTGACGCCGCCGCCGGATCTGGTGCGCAGGTTGCGCGCTTTGCCGCAGTCGTATTTGGCGGACCGCAAGGTGACGGAGCGCTTGTTGCTGGCGACGAATCGCAAGACGGGCCAGTGGTATTTGGACCGCGCGAAGGAGCGCAAGGAGTCGGGCACGTTGTGGCCGGAGGCGCATTTCCTGGGGCCGCTGCATCCGGTGCTGGATTGGGCGTGTGACCGCGCGCTGGCCCGGATCGGCCGGAATCAGGTTCCGCTGGTGGTGGGTGAGACGGAGCTGCCGACGGTGTTGGTGCAGGGCACGTTGACGAACGCCCGTGGTCAGGTGGTGAGCGCGACGAACTGGGCTTTCGGCTTCATCGATGAGGGTTCGGGGCCGATCGGCGAGTCGGATGCGCTGGATTTCTTGGAGCGGGCGGGCGTCCGCCATCGCGGGGTGAATCCGGGTTTTGATCTGGAGCCGCACGAGTGGCAGTGGCTGGTGCCGAAGGGGGTGGCGGCGATGCGGGCTCATTTGAAGCGGGTGGAGGACAAGCACAGCGACGTCCTGTTCGCCCCGGTGTGGCAGGCGGAGGGCGAGTTGGAGCGGTGGGAGTCGCAGCGCCGGAAGCGTGCCGAGAACAGGGAACCGCAGCAGCGCAAGAAGGAACTCGACCACATCAACGACGTGGGCGAGGGTGTGCGCGCGTCGCTTAAGGGGTTGTGGTCGAGCGGCACGCCGGGTGTGCGGGTGCTGGCGGTCGTCGTTCCGCGTGAGCGGGCAGAGGAGGGGCAGCGTTGAGTTCGTTCGATTCGATCGTGGTGTCCGGTGAGTTCGTCTCGGAGCACTATCTGGTGGAGCAGTTCCCGGCGCGGGTGCGGACGTTGCGCAAGACGTGGGCGGAGCGCGAGGAACTGAAGGTCGCGACGCCGCGCAGCGGTCTGCTGTCGGTGGCGGGTTCGGTGGTGTCGTCGTTGACGGCGGCGCGCGAGGGTCGTGCGGGCGAGTTGCCGGAGCTGTATCGCAGGCTGCGGGTGGCGTTGGGTTTCGTTTCCGGTGGTGGCGCGTCGGACGGCGATGGCTCGGTCGATTCGGTGCCGGAGCCGGTGCGGGTGCAGCGGCGTGGCGCGGAGGTGGAGGTGCGGGCGGTGCCGGTGCGCACCGCGTCGGGCTTGCACTTGGTGGTGTTGGAGGCGGCGGACGCGGCGACGGTCGAGGACGTGCTGGATTGGCAGCCGGATTCGGCGCGCGACGCGGAGCGCGAGACTGCGGGCGCGGGCCGGTTGCTCGATCCCGCGTTGATCGACGGTAAGCCGGAGCATGGCACGGCGCGGGTGATTTCGGCGTTGTTCGCGGCGGAGGAGCGGCAGCGCCCGGATTGGGTGTTGGTGCAGGCCGGCGGCTGGTTGTTGCTGACGGAGCGGCAGCGGTGGCCGGAGGGTCGTTGGGTCGCGGTGGATGTGGCGACGGCCGCGGAGCGCCGCGATGCGAAGGTGGCCGGCGAGTTGGAGACGGTCGCTGCGCTGGTCGGTTCGGATGCGCTGGTGCCGGGGCCGGATGGTTCGTGCGGCTGGGATGGCGTGCTGGACGAGTCGGTGAAGCACGCGGTGGGTGTGTCGAAGGATTTGCGTGAGGGCGTGCGCGAGTCGGTGGAGTTGGTGGCGAACGAGATCGTCGCCCGTCGCCGCCGCGCGGGTTTGAAGGTCGAAGAGGTGGCCGAGGGGTTGCCGAAGAACGCCGCGCTGCCGATGTTGTTGCAGCGCCAGGCGTTGCGGTTCCTGTACCGCATCTTGTTCTTGTTGTACGCGGAGGCGCGTCCGGAGCTGGGCATTTTGCCGTCGCAGGCCCCGGAGTACGTTGATGGTTACGGCTTGGACCGGTTGCGGGATTTGGCGTTGGTGGAGCTCACGGATCCGCGTTCGCTGGAGGGCACCCACCTGTACGAGTCGTTGCACCGGTTGTTCCGCCTGGTCGACCAGGGCCACGAGCCGGGCAGCGACGGCGCTGGCCTGCGTTTTGAGGCGTTGCGCGCGGATCTGTTCGCAGACGGCGCGATCAGCCTGATCGACGCACCGTCCGATGTGGACGAACGGTGGGGGTCGGAGCGGCAGGTGATCCGCGGTGTCGGCTTGGGCAACGAGTGTTTGCAGCTGGTGCTGCGGAAGTTGTTGCTGTCGAAGCCGGGTAAGGGCCGGGACGCGGGTTTCGTGTCGTACGCGCAGCTGGGCATCAACCAGTTGGGCGCGGTGTACGAGGGCTTGATGTCCTACAGCGGGTTCTTGGCGACGGAGGACTTGTACGAGGTCGCGAAGGGCGGCGACCCGAGCAAGGGAACGTGGGTGGTCACCACGGATCAGGCGCGTGAGCTGGAGGCGCTGGATCCGGGTGTGTTCGTGAAGGTGCGGAACCCGGAGACGGGTGAGCTGGTGAACCGCAGGCACGAGCGGGGTTCGTTCGTGTTCCGATTATCGGGCCGGGAGCGGCAGCGCAGCGCCTCGTACTACACACCCGAAGTGTTGACGCGGTGCGTGGTGAAGCATTCGCTGGCGGAGCTGCTGGATCAGGACGACCAGCGGACTCCGGCGCGGCGGATCTTGGAGTTGACGGTGTGCGAGCCGGCGCTGGGTTCGGGCGCGTTCCTGATCGAGGCGGTGAATCAGCTCGCCGAGGAGTATTTGAAGCGGGCGCAGCAGGAGGCCGGGGAGGAGATCCCGCCGGAGCAGTACGCGCTGGAGCTGCAGAAGGTGAAGGCGTATCTGAGCCTGCACCAGTGCTACGGCGTGGACTTGAACGCGACGGCGCGGGAGTTGGCGGAGGTGTCGCTGTGGCTGAACGCGATGCACTCCGGTTTGCGCGCCCCGTGGTTCGGCCTGCACTTGAAGCGCGGCAATTCGCTGATCGGCGCCCGCCGCGCGGTGTACGAGGTGCCGCCGGAGAAAACGTTCTCCTGGTTGAAGGAGGTCCCGGCGGACCTGGCGTTGAGCGGTGACGTGCCGCTGGGCGCGCTGGAGGCCCGCAAGGTGCACCACTTCCTGTTGCCGGCCCAAGGCTGGGGAGCGGTCGCCGACACGAAGGAAGCGAAGGAACTCGCCCCGGACGCGACCCAGGACCTGAAGGACTGGCGCAAGAAGGTCCGCCGTTCGCCGAGCAAGACGCAGCGGAAACGGCTGTACGCCTTAGCTGAGCGGGTGGAGGCGTTGTGGTCGTTGGCCGCGCAGCGGCTGGAGATCGCCGAGGAGAAGATCAGCCGCCAGGCCGACGTGTGGGGAGCAGCGGACCTGGCCCAACGCGGCAACGGAGTGACCCGCGAGCAGGTCGAACGGTTCCTCAACGACCAGAACAACTCCTACCGCCGCCTGCGGCTGGCGATGGACGCGTGGTGCGCGCTGTGGTTCTGGCCGGTCACGACCGCCGTCGAGCCACCGGATTGGGACGACTGGCTGGACGGCCTGGAAGCCGTCCTCGGAGTCGCGTACAAGGCGGAGAGCAAGAAGGACACCCCGCAGAGCAGCCTGTTCAGCACCCGCACCCAGTGGGCCGACCTCGACGACGCCGAACACGAACAACGCGTCTGGTTCCGCATGACCGACGTGGACCAGGCTTTGTCCTGGCATCCGTGGCTAGAGACCTGCACGGAGATCGCAGAGCGCGAGGGCTTCTTCCACTGGGAACTCGACTTCGCGGGGATCTTCACGCGCGGAGGGTTCGACTTGCAGGTGGGGAACCCGCCTTGGGTTAGGCCGACCTGGGATGATGAGCTGATATTGGCCGAAGTGGATCCGTGGTTCACTTTCTCTGAGAGCTCCAAAAAAGAGGAAAATTTAGGCCGGAGGAATAGAGTTATCCAGGGAGGTTACATTTCGCCTTACCTGGGTGAGCGAACTTCCAATGCCGGACTAAATGAGCATCTTAATAGTCATGTAGATAGGCCGGTTCTTGCTGGGCAGCCTGACTTGTATCGATGCTTTATGGAACGCACCTGGCGCTCAATAGGCAGCCAGGGAGTTGTGGGACTCATTCATCCGGAGACGCATTTCACTGAGGTTCGCGCGGAAGTCCTTCGCGGAATGGCTTATCGGCGACTGCGTCGGCACTGGCAATTTAGGAATCAGCTGAAACTATTTGAGATTAGCAATACGAACGAATACGGGGTTCATGTCTACGGGGGCATGCGTTCGCGGCCGTCGTTCAAGAATGTGTCATCTGTGTATCACCCGGACACCATCGATCGCTCGCTAGTCCATTTTGACGATTATTCGGCTGAGCCAGGTCTTCGTGACGAGGACGATAAGTGGGATATGCGACCCCATTATGGTCGGGTGATTGAAGTCGATGACAAAGCTTTGGCTACTTGGTCCAAATTGACTGGAGAATCGGGAGATGATTCTCGGTGTGCCCGGATGCTTCGCCCTGTCAATAAATCCAGTCAGGCAACACTGGAAAAGTTGGCCAGTTCTTCGCGATTCGAAAAAGTCGGGTTTCGTTGGACGGCTGGCTGGAAGGAAGATGACGCCCGAAATGATGGTTACTTCGCTCCTGGACCGGGCACGCCTGATTCGCTAGCGGACGTGATCATACAGGGGCCACACTTTGGAGTTTCTCACCCGTTGGCTAAGCAGCCCCGGTCCAGCATGAAGAGTCAGCGGGATTACACTTCGACAGATTTGGGCGAAATTTCGGAATGGTTTATACCTGCGACTACCTATCGGAGGTCGACAGCGAGAGATAGGTTTGAAGATTCTTATAAAAAGTGGGGCGGCGTTTCCTCTAGTTCTTTTTTCCGTATATTCTGGAGGAATATGGTTGATTCCTCTACGGCGCGTTCGCTGCATGCCGCGTTGATTCCCCCAGGGCCGACTCATGTGCATGTGGTCCACTCTTTGGCGACTACTAATTTAGATGATTTAGCTGTCGCGGTGGGAATGTGGGCTTCGCTGCCTTTGGATTTCTTGGTGAAGGTTTCTGGCGTATCGAAGGTTCAATCTGAGTTTGTCGGTAGATTTCCGCATATCCGTGGTCATGCGCTTGAGGCGGAACTGGTTTTGCGTGCGCTGCGTTTGAATTGCTTAACGCGGCACTATGAAAATCTGTGGCAGGAGCTGTTCGACGAGCAGTGGCGGCAAGATGAATGGACCCACGACCTCACTGATCGGCCGGCGTTGGGGGATGTGGGGCCGGAGTGGGAGATGAGTACGCCGTTGCGGGTTGATTTTGATCGGCGGCAGGCGTTGGTTGAGATTGATGCGTTGGCGGCGATCATGTTGGATATCACCGCTGAGGAGTTGTGCACGATTTACCGCACGCAGTTCGGCGTGTTGCGGAAGTATGAGAAGGCGATGCGGTTCGACGCCAATGGGCGGCAGGTGCCGAATGACGTGCTGAAGGACTACGAGAAGCGCGGGGCGCGGGCCGACCTCGGGCGGTACGAGCTGCCGTTCACCGGGGTGGATCGGGAGAAGGACATGACTCGGGCGCACGAGCGCTTCAGCGAGCGTCTCGCGGCCCGGTCCTGAGAGGTGTGCCCTGCGCTCGGGTCAGTGGTCCGAGCGCAGGGTGGTGAGGAAGTTCGTCCAGTGCCGGCGGGGGAAGGTGAGGGTGCCGGCGGTGCGGTCCTTCGTGTCCCGCACCCCGACCACCTCGGCCGCCACGGCGACCTCGACGCAGTGCGCGTTGTTGGCGCTGCGGCTGGACTTTCGCCAAGTTCCGGCGATGCGTGACGTGCGGCCCGCGCTGGTGTTCATGTGTTGCACTGTAGATCCGGCTACAGATCGCCGGAAGTCTTCTTGATCAATGCGAGCGAGTCGTCTCTGCTCAAGGCGCTGCTTGCCGCTCCGTCCAACGCGATGCTGTGTTCGCGAACGGTGAGCTGTGCCGACGTGAGCTTGGTCGAGGTGACGGTCTCGTGCCACAACATCGTTGGCAGGCGCCCACTCGGAAAGTTCAAGAGCAGGAACGACGATCCGCCTATGGCGGCATGACCGGTCGCGGCGAACGGAACGACGCGTACTTCGAGAGTGTCCGGGTGGGCTTCGATGAGCCGAACCACGTGTTCCAGCTGTGCCTTGAGGCACTGGGAGCCGCCGATCTGCTGATGCAGCACGGCTTCGCTCACGACGGTGCTCAGGCGGAGCGGATCGTCGCTGGTGAGTCGGCGTTGCCTGATCATGCGGGCCTGTACTCGGCGGTCCGCCTCGGCAAGGCGAATGTTGGGTGCGGCCGATTCGATGATGGCCCGTGTGTAGTCCTCGGTCTGCAACAGGCCGTTCATGATCGTGTTGTCGTAGCTCTGCATGCTCTCCGCGCCGTGTTCCAGGCCGAAGAGGCGGAGGAGTTCGTTGCTGAACAGGGCGCTGTAGCCGGTCCACCAGGCTCGGCGGCTGCCTTCGTCGCGGAGTGCGCGCAGCTCGTCCTTCTCCTCGTCGCTGAACTCGAAGGCGTCGAGCAGTGTCTCCATGCGCTCCGGCGACAGGTTCTTCTTGCCCTTCTCGACCTCGGACAGGAACGCGGCCGTGATGCCGATGCGCTGCGCGCTCTCGCCGCCGGGAAGTCCTTCGCCCTCGCGCTTTTCGCGGATTCTGCGGCCCAAAGCCCAGTTGGCGACGGTCGGGGAACTCGGTGCCATGTGCGACCACCTCGCAGTCGATCACTCGATCAGGTTCAAGCTCGGCAAGGCGCTAGCTAATTCGCTCGCCGGGATCTAGGTTAAGTGTCAGACAGTGACGATAGCCCACTCTGAGTCACTGTCGGCGGCGGCCCCGGAACCGACCCCCTCCCCGACCTGGCCGGGGCCGGGGTCGCCGCTCTCCCTTGCTCATCCCGGTGATTCGAGAGGCGATTCGTCGTGCTCGGAGGAAGTTCAGGTCTCGTCGTGTACTGGCGGCCGATGCGCGGCGAGCGGCACGCGTTCAGCCCGGACCGGCCGCCTCGGGAAGGCGACGAGCGCAGCGCGTTGTGCGGACTCAGCGACGTACTCGTCGAACCGTCCGAAGTGGACTGGCTGGATCCGACGTGCGAGGACTGCGGACGGCAGGCCAGGAACCTCGTTGACCTGCGACAGAAACTACGATCCTGACTCCGGCAGCAGTGCTTCGAGCGCGGTGAGCGTCTCGTGCCACGCGGCCAGTTCGGCGTCGGACGGCGCCACCGACGCCGAACGCGCGTGCAGGAAATCGCTGGTGTGCCGGTAAATCCGCCGCGTCGCCCGCACCACGGTCAACGCCTCCGCGCGGCGTTCCGGCTCGGCGGCCACCGCCACCGCCCACAACCGCTCCGGCACGTTTCTCTTCCCGCCGCTGGCGACATGCTCGCGGGGAATGCGCTCCACCACCCGCTCAATCCGGGTGCGCAGCAGCAAGACCTGCGACAACTTCGTCAGCAGCGGATCCATCCCGCTCTCCCGCAGCTCCGCCCAGATCCGCGCGAGCTCGCCGCCGCTCACCCCGGACCCGCCCCGGCCGCAGCCGCAGGCTCGGTGGTGGAACCCGGCGGAGCGGGCTCGCCGGTGAGGTCGGCGCAGAACCGTGCGACCCGACGCAGCCGCGACCAGGCCCGCTCGACCGAGACCTCCGACAACTCCGCCAGGTTTCCATGACCGGCGGCGTTGAGATCATTCAAACACTCGCCATCGTTTTCCAACGACTCCAACAGCGCGTACTGCGGGTTGCCCGCCGGGGCCTTCTGCCGAACCCACCGCACCGACTCCCGCGTGGTGTGCTTCTTGTCGAACTGCCGCCGAGCCTGCGGATCTCCGCGCGTCCAGCCGAGCACGACCTCGCGCAGCGCCGCATCCAACGCCTGCCGACAGAAACCCAGCGACAACAACTTCACCGACGACTCTGACAGCGGTCCCGATGTGTTCCGCTGCAACAACTCCGTCGCATGACCCACCAGCGCCTGCCACGGATGCGTCACATCGGTGATCGACAACTCGTCGCGCTCGTCGCGCTCCAGCCGCATCGTCGTCGCCGCCGGATGCTCCTCGCGCAGGCGCGTCACCACCCGGTCGTCGTGGGTGAACACCACGACCTGGCGGCCTTGGCCGGACTGCTCCCGCACCTGCTCGCACAACGCGGCGATCCGCATGTCGTCGAACGCGTGCACCGGATCGTCCAGCACCAGAAAGCCGAACGGCCCCGCCGCGCCCGTGCCGAACAACATCGCCAGCACCAGCGCGTTGAACTGGCCCACCGACAACGAACCCGTCGTGACCTCGCGGCCCGACAACGCCAACCGCAACGCCGCCCGCTCCGCCGACGCCAACCCACCGGACAACTCGATGCCGAACCGGTCGAAACCCGCATCCGCGAAGAACGCCCGCATCGGCGGCTCCACCGCGTGCTCCATCGCCCGCACCCGCTCGTCCCGCACCCGCTGATACGTCGACTCCAACTGGGCCAGCGCGCGCCGCCACGAATCCCGCCGCAACGCCGACACCCCGTCGCGCAAGTGAAAACGCAGCAGCGGCGCGCACACCCGGAACCGCTCTGCATGCCAATACGCGGACACGTCGCTCGACTCGGCCAGCCACCGCAGGAACTCCCGCAACCGGTCCACCAGACCCGGCTCGTCGAGCACCGCGGACACGGCACGCCACAGCGCGTCCTGATCGCTGTCCAGCCGGCGCGACGTGCGCAACGGCGCCAGAGCGCGCACGAAATCGCCCTCGCCCGCCGCCCGGGCATGCGGCAACACCTCGTCCGCCAAAATCGCCCGCAACTCGGCGAAATGGTGGCGGACCACCTTGAACTCCTCGTCGATCGCGCGGGAACGGCGCACCGACTCCTCGGCCACCTCGCGCCAGCCCCGCGACGGCGACGAGCACACCGGGCACGCCGCATCGTGGCCGCCGCTGGAAGTCATGTCCAGCAGATGCCGCACCGCGTCCAGCGCCCCACCGGCGAACGACGAATCCGCCACCGACGTGCACAACCGGCGATAGTCCCGCAACGCCAGCGTCGCGTCGTCCGCCACCTGCGACAACCGGGTGATCAGCTCCGGCTCGACCTGGTTGCGCGGAGCCGACGCCGACCCCTCGGGAAGGCGGCCGTCGGACGGCATGTCCGGGAAGAACCGGGCGAACCACGCCGGCACAGCCGCCACATCCGTGGGCGGGGACAAGGATTCCGGCGGCTCGGTGCCCGGATACTGATCGGCCAGCAGCAGATCCACGTTGTCCAACTCCACGGCCGCCCGCGCCCGCAGCCGCTCCCACTCCGCCGCCGCCTCATCCGCCCGCGCCGACTCGGCGGCTGTGATGGCGTGCAACTGCGCCCAGAACTCGCCCAAACCCAACGACTGCGTGAAAAAACCGCTCAACCGCCCGGCGTCGCGCAGCTCGTGATCCAGCTCCGCGTAGCTGATCACCGGGCGATGCGCCGACACCGTCTCGCGCCACAAACCGCCCACCGAAAGCCGCTCCGGCTCGGTGGTGCCCGGAATCGACCACGACGCCGTGCACGACTCCCCGCCCGCATGCGAATCCCAGCGCAGATCCAGGCGGTGGCCGCTGTCGTTTTCCAAACCGACGTCGACCCGAGCGCGCTCCGCATCCCGATGCACCGGGACCTGCTTGCGCAGATCCTCCGTCACGAACGACGGGCAGAACCGGGTACCGCCGTGCAACGTCACCCGCAGTGCATCCGCGACCGTCGACTTCCCGGCACCGTTCGGCGCGTGCACGATCACCACATCCGAAGCAGCTGGCAACGCCCACTCCAGCGGGGGAGTGGAAGAACCGTTGGCAGCGCCCCGGAAACCACCGATCCGCACCAGGCGAAGCCGCCAACTCCCCAACGACAGGGCGTCGCCCAGATCCGCGTCCTCCACCCGCATACGAGAACGGCACAGCTCCACGGCGGCCTGCAACACCTCGCCCGCGGAATCGTCCGCGTCGGCCAGCAGCTCCTCGCGGATCTCACGCAAGCTCATCGCCCGGCGCACTCGAACACCCCTCGCTCACGCATGATCGACAACGACCATACGGAGAGGGAGCAATCGAAGCCTCCGAATGCCTCAAAATCACTCGCACGGGCTAACTGAATCGACGTGAAAAGCCGCGACACTCGACGATCGAGCGGTACCAATGGGTGTAACGCCGGACCACGGTGCGGGGATATCACGAAGCTCCGCACATCCCGCGACCATGATCAGGAACAACCCCGAACGAGTCGCCGACCGGGAGAGGAACGACCGCGCGCATGCTGCCCTCGATGCTCGCCGAGGAACTGCAAGAACGGCTCACCTCCTACCTCGGCACCACCTTCGCGCTGGCCGAAGACGACGCCCGGCAGAGCCTCACCCGATTCCTCACCGACCCGGCCACCAGCATCTTCCGCGGGCCGTACCTGCGGGTCCGGCTGCCGTTTCGGCGCGCCGACGACACCTGGCGCGAACAGCTCGACTGGGCACCCCGCGAATTCCGGCCGTGGCGGCACCAGGCACTCGCCTTCGAACGGCTCAGCAGCAAAAACCGGCGCCCCGAACCGACGATCGTCACCACCGGAACCGGGTCGGGCAAAACCGAATCCTTCCTGATCCCCATCCTCGACCACTGCGCGCGCGAACGAGCCGCAGGACGCCGGGGCATCAAAGCGCTCGTGCTCTACCCGATGAACGCGCTCGCCAACGACCAGGCCGGGCGCATCGCCGAACTCATCGACGAACACCGCGACGAACTCGGCGACGTCACCGCCGGGCTCTACACCGGCGACTCCGGGCAGAACCGGCACATGAGCCGGGACCACATCATCGAGCACCGGGACGCGCTGTGCGCCGACCCGCCGGACATCCTGCTCACCAACTACAAAATGCTCGACCGGCTGCTGCTCGGGAAAGCCGCCCGTGGCCTCTGGGACGACGCCGCGGACGCGCTGCGCTACCTGGTGCTGGACGAATTCCACACCTACGACGGCGCGCAAGGCACCGACGTCGCACTGCTGCTGCGCAGGCTCGGACTCGTACTCGGCATCGGCGACACCGACCGGCCGCTCGGCTCCGTCGCGCCAGTGGCGACGTCGGCCACCCTCGGCGACGGCGGACGCACCGAAGAACTCCTCGAATTCGCGAAAACCGTCTTCGGCCGCGACTTCACCATCGACTCCCTGATCAGGGAAGACCGGCTCGGCGGCAGCGAATGGATCAACACCCTGCCGGAACCCGCCGACGCGCGCGCCGGGCGCATCCCGCTGCTCGCCGAATTCGCCGACGCCGTGCCGGAAGGACGCGACATCGGCTACGACGACCTGATCGCCGCCACCCTCGACGCGTTCTTCGAAGAGGACTCCGGCCTCGAACCCGCCGATCGGCACGCGCTGGGAGCCGCACTGGCACGGCACCCGCTCACCCAAGCCGTCATCGACGCGACCACCACACCGTGCACCGTCGACGACGTGCTGCGCAGCCTCACCACGGTCGCTCCCACCTGGGCGAACTCGCTGGAAACCGAAGACGCCCAGCGGGCGCGCATCGGGCTCGCCGCGTTCATCGCGCTGCTCTCCCACGCCCGCACCGGAACCTCGTCCCCGCTGCTGCACGTCGAAACGCAGCTGTGGGTCCGCGAAGTGACCCACCTGGTGCGCACCCTCACCAGCGTGCCCACCTTCCAGTGGTACGACGACCACCCCGGTGCGCACGAAGAAACCGTGCTCTCAGCCGTGTACTGCCGGCACTGCGGCAGAGGAGGCTGGGGCGCGGCGCTCGCCGGCCCCACCGGCGGGCAACTCGACGACCGGATCCCGAACGCCTGGAAGATGTCCGCGGTGCGCAGCGACCGGTTCCGCGTCTACCTGCACGCACCCGGTGAAGCCGACGCAGACGAGAACAGCGTCGCCTGGCTCGACCCGGCCACCCTCGAAGTCCGCGGCAGACGGCACCCCGAGGAAACGCTGCTGCCGGTGGTCACGACCCCGGACGGCGATACCGGCGCCGCGCAGAACGGCTCCTGCCCGTCCTGCGGGAAAGACGACGCCATGCGGTTCCTCGGCTCCGGGGTATCGACCCTGGTGTCCGTGGCGCTGAGCCACCTGTTCGGCCACGCCGGAGTGCAACAGGCCGAGAAGAAAACGCTGGTGTTCACCGACAGCGTGCAGGACGCGGCGCACCGAGCCGGATTCGTCGAATCCCGCGCCTACACGTTCAACCTCCGATCAGCACTGCACCGCGCCATCCCCTCGGAAGGCGGCATCCGGCTCGACCAGATCGACAGCAGGCTCATCGACGTGGTGCGCGGACGGGACAAACGGGCCGAGCGCTACGCGCTGCTGCCGCCGGAACTGGTGGACCGCAAAGGATTCCACTCGTTCTGGAACGACAACCGGCTGCGCAACACGCGCCACGTCGAAGAACGCATGTCGTTCGCCGCGCACCTCGAATTCGGGCTGAACTCGCGGACCGGCCGGACCCTCGAACTCACCGGCACCATCAGCGTGCACATCGACACCGACAGCGACAGCTGGCTCGCGACCCGCGTCAACCGCGTCGTCGACGAGAACCGGCCCGCCACCCTCGACCTGCCCGACGGATTCACCGCGCGGCCGCTGGCGTGGGCTCGCGGAGTGCTCGAACGACTCCGCACCCAAGGAGCCATCCGGCACCAGTTCCTCAACGCCTACGTCAACGAAGGCGGCAACATCTGGCGGCTCACCGGCGGCCGCAACCGGGCAAGCGGGATGCCGGGCTTCCGGCGGCGCGGCCCCGTCCCGCGATTCCCCGTCGACGGCCCCGGCACCGACTACCTCGACAGCATCGTCACGCCGCGCACCTGGTTCACCTGGTGGACGCACCGATGCCTCGGCGTCCCCGAAGCCGATGCGCCCAAGCTGGTCAAGGCACTGTTCGAGACCTTCGCCGCCGAAGGCGTCCTCGAAAAAGTCGGTTCCGGAACGGCACGACAGTCCCGGCAATCCGTGGTGTACCAGCTTCCGCCGGACCGGATCCTGCTCGAACGGGTCGATGCGGAACGGCTCGCGGCAGGACACGCGATCCTCCGCTGCGACGTGTGCGCCACCCGAGTACCCGTGCACCCCGACAGCGCTCGGCACCTCACCGACGCCCCCTGCACCCGCAAGCCCTGCCCAGGGCACCTCCGCGTCCACCCGGAAGCCGAGAACTACTACCGCGCGCTGTACGGCAAGGAGAAGATCCGGCGCATCGTCGCCCACGAACACACCGGGCTGCTCAAACACGACGTCCGCACCACGGTCGAACGCAACTTCAAAAACAGCGAAGAACCCGACGCGCCCAACGTCCTCGCCTGCACGCCCACCCTGGAACTCGGCATCGACATCGGTGACCTCGGAGTCGTGGCCCTCACCTCGCTGCCCCGCAGCCCCGCCGGATACCTGCAGCGAGTGGGCCGGGCCGGGCGGCGCAGCGGCAACGCGTTCATCGTCGCCGTGCTGCCCGGGCGGGCCGCCGAACTCCACCACTTCAACTCGCCGCTCGACATGATCGCGGGGGAGGTCACGCCGCCCGCCTGCTACCTCGACGCCGAAGAAATCCTGCGCAGGCAGTACTTCGCCGCGCTCGTCGACCGCAGCGCCGGGCGGCTCGGCAGCAAATGGGGACAACCACGGGACGCGCGGGCACTGCTGGAGAACGGGCTCGACAACGACGAGCGCTTCCTCAAACGGCTGCTCGACGACGCGCGCAAGAACGCCGCCGTGTACGTCACCGAATTCCTCGCCTCGCTGGGTGAGAAGGTCACCGAGCGGACCGCCGCCGAACTGCGCGCCTGGGCAGGTGTCGCCGACGGCGACGACGTTCCCGGCATCGAACGGGCCGTGCAAGACGCCATCGACCGGTGGACGCGGGAACGCGACGAACTCAGCGACCGCATCGGAGAGACGGAGAAAGCGCTCACCGAACTCAAGCGCAAAGAAGCTTTACTCGGCGAAGAAGGACAGAAGGACCTCAAGCGGCTGGCCGGCGAATTCCGGGCCGCCAAGGAGAAACGCAGGAAACTCGTCGACGGCGAAGACTGGCTCGGCAGCCTCGAAGCGCTGGGACTGCTGCCCAACTACACACTCCTCGACGACGTCACCCGGCTCGATATCGGCCTGTGGTGGATCGACGAGGAAACCCAGGAACCCGACATCGAAGAATCCCAGTACGAACGGGGCAGCCGCACCGCGCTCGCCGAACTCGCGCCCGGCGCCACCTTCTACGCCAGCAGGCGTGCCGTGCGCGTCGACGCCGTGGACATCGGCGGCACCTACAACAGCACCGTCCAAGGCTGGCGGTGCTGCCCATCGTGCGGATGGTCCGGGGCGGACACCGGGCCGGTGTCCTGCCCGCGTTGCGACGACCAGGGGGCCGCCGACACCGGCCAACGCCTCGACGTCATCCCGTTCCGGAGGGTCTCCGCGTTCGCCGCGCTCGACGAAGCGCGCTTCGGCGACGAGCAGGAGAACCGGGTCCGCACCAGATTCGACATCGCCACCAGCGCCGACGTCGACCCGGTGGACATCCGCGACACCTGGGAACTCGCCGGATACCCGTTCGGCTCCGAATATTGCCGGAAAATCCGCATCCGGTGGTTCAACCTCGGCCTGCTCGACCGCGGCGGAACGGACCGGCGGATCGCGGGCGCGACGTACTCGGCGCCGCTGTTCACCGTCTGCACCGGATGCGGTGTTGTTCCCGCCGCGCAAGGCAAAGAACGCCACAACGTCCGGCATCGCGGCTGGTGCCCGCAACGGAGGGCGGCCGACCCGGACGGGTGGAAGAACGTCGCCTTGATGCACGAACTGCACACCGAGGCGCTGCGGCTGCTCGTCCCGCCGACCGTCGTCGCCGACGACAGCCAGCTCGCCTCCTTCACCGCCGCGCTGAAACTCGGGCTCCGCGCCGTGCTCGGCGGCAGCCCCGACCACCTCGACGCCTTCGCGTGCTTGGAGAAAACACCGACCGGACGGCGGCAGATGGTGGTGCTGCACGATCTCGTGCCTGGCGGAACCGGTTACCTGACGAAGTTCGCCGCACCCGAGCAGGTCCACGACCTGCTCAACAAAGCCAAAAAACACCTCGAACAATGCCGCTGCGCCGAAATCGGCCAGGTCGCGTGCCACCGCTGCCTGCTCTCCGTCGGGCGATCCGAAGAGGTCGAGCTGCTGCGGCGCGACCGGGCGCTGGGGATCATCAACGAGATCCTCGACCACTGGGAACCCCGCCACGGCGGCGCAGGCGTGCGCACCATCACCGCAGGCGGCGACGAGACGCACATCGAACGCCGCTTCCGCGAACAACTCATCCGATGGGCCAAACGCAACAAACTCCTCGACAAGATCAACGCCGGGGCGAAGGGCGATCGAGTCCGGTTCAGCATCGGTGACAGCGGAACGGACCGCACCCGCCACTGGATCGCCGAACCGCAGGTCAGCATCGACGACTTCGTGCGCCCGGACTTCGTGCTCTCCCCGGTCGGACACGTCAGCGCGCGCATCGCCGTGTTCTGCGACAGCGTCCGCTTCCACGCCAGCGCCGAGCACAACAAAGCCGCCGACGACGCGCGTAAACGGGCCGAACTCCGCGAGCGCGGCTACCTCGTCTGGTCCGTGACTCACGAGGACATGGAAGCCTTCGAACGAGTCCTGGAAGGCGACGAACCAGGCGCGCTGCCGTTCGCGACCAACGCGCAGCACGAGCAGTTCGTGCGCGGCGCCAACGCCACTTCAGGGCTGGGCAGCGTCGCGGCCGCCAAAATCCGCGGCGACGCGATGAGCCTGCTCACCGACTACCTGCGCCATCCCGAACGGGCGCATTGGCGGGCCGTCGCGCAAGCCTTCAGCGCGGGAATGCTCGTCGCAGGCGGCCGGGGACAGGTGCGTGGAGTGGACGGAGCCGACCTCCCCGGCATCGTGCAGCGACACGGCCGAGGGGCGGAGATCAACAGCAGTGGGGCACGCCAGATCGGCTTGACGCACACCGCGCACGGAACTCCGGTCGTGCTGTTGCGCGGCGACCGCCACATCGACGCCGTCGCCGTGCTCGACGATGCGCCCGCTCAAGTCGGAGGGGCCGGCTTCTTGGCGCAATGGCGGGATTGGCTGGCGATCGGCAACCTGCTGCAGATGCTCGATGACGTGCTGCTTCGGTACGCGGCCGTCACCACGACCGGACAGGTGACCGAAGACGACCTTCCCGGCTACGTCCCGCCGGTCAGGTTCAGTCCGGACTGGCGCGAACTCGACGAAGTCTGCAAACCACAGTTGCAGCCGCTGTTGGTTCCGCTCGCATCCCACCCGGTGCCGCTGCCCGAACTCGGCTACGAACCCAACGACATCGACGTACCCATCGACCTCGCCTGGCCCGACGCCGGGTTGGCCGTCGAATACAAACCCACTCGCGAGCGGGTCGACCGATTGCGGGAACTCGGCTGGCACGTCCTCCCGGCCGAACCGGACCAAGTGCCGGAACCTCGCGCGATCATCGAATACCTTGACAGCACAGGAGAGGCGCACTGATGGCGACCGTCGTCATGGCAAAGGAATTCCAGCACAACCTCCAGCTGGACGGTTCGCTGAAGAAGAGCGCTTGGGACCTCGTGCGCAAACTCAGCGCCGACGAAGACCTCGGTGGCCTGCGCCTGAAGAAGCCGAAAGGGTGCGTGGACCCCCGGGTGCGCGTCGCTCGCGTCACCGACAACTTCCGCGCCGTGCTCTTTCTCGCCGGCAGCGAGCACGACGTCATCTACCTCGTCGTGGCCATCCAGCCGCACGATGCCGCCTACGACTATGCGGAAAAGCTTCGGATGCGCATCAACCCCATGAACGGGGTTTTCGAGGTGCTGCGCGACGAGTTGGCGTCTACGGCGGCCACTCCGGAACCAGTGGTGGAAACGAAGGCGGTGGCCGACGACGACCTTCTGCTGTTGCCGTACTCCGCGCGGGAACTGGTCCAGATCGGGATCGCCGAGCACATCGCCGCGCGAGCGGTCCTGCTCACCGATGAGGACGAGCTGCAGAAGCTCTGCGAAGACGCCCCTTCCTGGCAGGGCAGCGCACTGCTCGACCTCGCCGTCGGCGGCTCCGGACTCGACGACATCCCCAAGCGGTACGGAGTCGAGAAGCAACGGCTCGACGGCGAACAGCCCGAAAGCCCCGAACGAGTCCGCGAATCCCTGCAGCACGCGGGTTCGCGAATGGACTTCGTCGTGTTCAGCGATGACGAGCACATGCGGCGCATCCTCGAGGGCGATCTGCGGGACTGGCGGGTCTTCCTGCACCCGGACCAGCGCGCACTGGCCCAGAATGACGGGTGGAACGGCTCCTTCCGCATCACCGGTGGCGCGGGCACCGGAAAGACCGTCGTCGCGATGCACCGTGCCGTGTACCTCGCGCAGCGCACCGAAGGTGAAGTGCTGGTCACCACCTTCACCCGGAACCTCGCCGACGACCTCCAACGCCAACTGAACCAACTCGCCGACCCCGACACGATGAGCCGAATCGTGGTGCGCGGCATCGACAAACTCGCGCGGGACATCGCGATCCGAGCCGATGCCCACGTCGCGCACGCCTTGCGAGACATCGACGAGCGCAAGTACTGGCTGGACGCGCTGGACCAGGCGGGAATCGGAGAAGAAGACCGCGAGGTGCTCACCCCGGAATTCCTGCAACGGGAATATCGGCACATCGTCCTCGGCGGTGAGATCACCAGTCGAGAGGACTATTTCAACGTTGTTCGCCGTGGCCGTAAGGTTCGGTTGAACCGGGTGCAGCGGGCGCGAGTATGGCGGGTCGTCGAGAAATTCGACGAGCAGCTGAAAATGGAGGACAAAACCACATTCAGTCGAATCATCGCCGAAGCCGCGCGAGCCGTCGAGCAGGGCGCCACGCAGGACACCGACCGATTCCAGCACGTCATCGTGGATGAGGCTCAGGACCTGAGTCCCGCGCATTGGCGCTTGCTGCGTGGTCTCGTCCCCGTTCAGCCGAATGACCTGTTCATCTGCGAGGACGGGCATCAGCGGATCTACGGCGAACGCGTGGTGCTCAGCCGATACAACATTCGTACCCAAGGGCGATCTCGCAAACTGACCATGAACTACCGGACCACCCGGCAGGTTCTGAACCTCGCGATGAAGGTGATCGGCGGGGAGAAGTTCATGGACTTGGACGAAGAGATCGATACCGTGGAGAACTATCGTTCGCTGCTCGGTGGCCCCGAACCCGTCATTCAGGAGTTCCGCAGCGCGGCCGACGAGCACAAGTACGTCATCAAGACCATCACGGACTGGCGGGAGGATAAAGAGGATCCCGCATCGCCGGGGGACATCGCGATTCTCGCCAGGACCGCGCAGAACAGGGACCGATTCCTTCGCGCCCTGCACGACGCCGGAATCCCGGCCACCGTCGTCGGCGATGGCCAAGACCGGCCCGGCCAGTCCGATGCCGTGCAACTGGCCACGATGCACCGGGCCAAGGGGATCGAATACCTGCGAGTGTTCGTCGTCGGTGCAAGCGACCAGGAACTGCCGCCGCCCTATCTGTTCAAGGGCGTTGATCCGGAAGAGCAGGCAGAGGCCCGGCAGCGCGAACGCTGCCTGTTCTACGTCTCCTGCACGCGGGCACGGGACCGGCTCGTCGTGACGTACACGGGGCGGCCGACGGAGTTCCTGCCCATTGCTTGACTAGGGACTCGACCCTGACTACAGCGATTCGCGGGTGATGGGGCAGGACATGCAGCGGGGGCCGCCGCGGCCGGTGCCGAGTTCGGAGCCGCTGATGCGCACGACCTCCACGCCGGCGGCCTCCAGGCGGGAGTTCGTCTCCACGTTGCGCTCGTAGGCGACGACGACGCCGGGGGCCAGGGCGAGGGTGTTGTTGCCGTCCTCCCACTGCTCGCGTTCGGCGGTGACCGGGTCGAGGCCGGTGTCGATGACGCGCAGCCGGTCGATGCCCATCGCGTGCGCGGCGCTGGTCAGGAACGGTTCCGGGCCGGAGACGTCCACGCCGCCGTCCTTCGGGCGCAGCGAGTACGCGGTCAGCGAGTGCTGGATCGCCGGGTACATCACCACGGCGTCCTCGGCGACCATCGTGCACACCGTGTCCAGGTGGATCGACGCGCGCTGCTGGGTGATCGGCACCGCGAGCACCGTGTGCGCGAGGTCGTCGGCGAACATCGAGCGGGCGAAGGACTCCGCACCCGCCGGGGTGGTGCGCTCGCCGACGCCGATCGCGACGACGCCGGGCGCCAGCAGCAGCACATCGCCGCCTTCGACGGGCGCGGAGTGCGCGCCGTACGCGCGGCCGGACCGGGAGAAGCGCGGGTGGTAGGCGTAGATCAGGTCGGTGATCGCGGATTCGCGGCGGCGCGCGGGCATCGCGAGCGAGGCGACCGCGACGCGATCTCCCACCCACACCGAGGAATCGCGGGTGAACAGCAGGTTCGGCAGCGGGGTGAGCGCGAAGTCGTGCGGCAGGTGCATCCGGCGCACCAGCGAATCGCCTTCGGCGGCGGGCAGCTCCTCGAACGTCATGCCCGCGATCAGCGCCTCCGCCAGCGCCCGTTCGTCCACTGTGGACAGGTGGGAGCGGAGGGCGTCGGCGATGTCGGTGCCGATCTCGCGCTCGTCCACCGCGCTGAGCACCGCCGCCGCCCGCGCGCGGGGGTCGCGCAGCGTCTCGATCAGCAGCTCGTGCAGCAGCACCACGTCGATGCCGCGGGCGCGCAGCACCTCGGCGAACGCGTCGTGCTCGGCCTGCGCGCGGTCCACCCACGGGATCGCGTCGAACAGCAGCTGATCGCTGTTGCGCGGGGTGAGGCGCTTGAGCTCGTTGCCCGGCCGGTGCAGCAGGACGGTGCGCAGCGGGCCCACCTCGCTGCGCACGTGCGGTTCGGTCGTGCTGCCGGATTCGTTCACGATGCCGCCTTCAGCCGTGTTCGCCGTCGATACCGGAGCCTAGTCGCCACGATCGAAAACAGCGCTGGTCAGCCGACAAAAACATCGATCGTTGCGCGAGAACGGGAGTCGATCAGCGGTTCGTTGCGTCCGGGTGGTGACTCGGATCGTGCGAGGATCAGGGCAGCCAGCCGACGTGCCCGCGCAGCGCCGCGTAACCCACGAACGCCACCACGTCGATCAGCGCGTGCCCGATCACAAGCGGCCACAACCGGTTCGCGCGCTGCCACACCCGGCCGAAGACCAGGCCCATCACCACGTTGCCCACGAAACCGCCGAAGCCCTGGTACAGGTGGTAGCTGCCGCGCAGCACCGCCGACACCCACAACGAGCGGTTCTCCGACCAGCCCAGCTGCCGCAACCGCGTCAGCAGGTAGGCGACCACCAGGGCCTCCTCGGCGAACGAGTTGCCGAACGCCGAGAGCACCAGCACCGGCGCCCGCCACCACGCGTCGTCCAAAGTGGACGGCTGCACGGTGAGGCTCAGGCCCAGCGCGTGCGCCGTCAGGTACAGGCCCAGGCCGGGAACGCCGATCAGCGCCGCCAGCCCCGCGCCGCCAGCGGCGTCGCGCCACGGCCGCGAGCGGTCCATGCCGATCCGGTGCAGCGCCACACCTCCGCGCCACAGCAGGAAGATCCCCAGCCCGCCCCACGCGAACAACCGCAGCGCGCTCGCGAGCTGCCGCAGCAGGTCCAGCAGCCCCGACTCGGCCTGCGGGGCGTTGATCGCCACCGACTGCTCCGCCAGCGACTGGGCCTGGGTCAGCGCGTCCAGCAGCGACAGCAGGCTCTGCAGGCCCGACATGCCGAGCGTCACCGCGAACACCAGGAGCAGCTCGATGCCGATCGCCCGCCGCTGCGCCGGATCGGTCAGCCGGGCCGGTTGCTCCGGGCGGGACGGGAACAGCCACTCGCGCACAGTGCTCACCCGGTGAACCGTACCGGTGGGGGCGCGGCGTCCAGCGGAAACGGCATCCCGCGCCGTGCGGTGGAAATCCGGCAAAACCGGGGACGGGATCCGAGGAACGATCCGCGCCGCGCCGACATCCAAGCCCGGCGCGAACGCACGCGGCCGGGAGGAGCGGCATGGACGGATTTCGGGTGTTCCTGCGCGGCGAACCCCGCATCGACCTGGTGCTGGCCTCGCTCCAGCTCCAGCACCCGTTCGCGGTGCTCGACGGCCCCATCGGCTCCACCGGGCTCGTCGGAGTGCGCGCCGCGGTCCTGGTGGAGCTGTGCGAGGACCACGACGAACCCGGCGGGCTCGGGCGGTACCCGCTGCTGGTGCGCTTCACCGGAACCGACGGCCCGGAGCGGGCGTGGCGCGCGGCGCACGCGTTCCTCTGGACGGTCACCCGCGGCGGCGAGGTCGACGAGGCGCTGCTGCTCGGACCCGGCACGGCACCGCTGCGCTACCACCGGGGCCGCATCGCCCCGGTGCGCGCCGTGCACTCCGAGGACTGATCAGGCCGAGCGCTGACCCGCCAAGAAGGGGCAGCCGACCAGGCGGCGCAGCTCCAGGCCCAGCGACTCGGCGTTGTCCACCGGCGCCGAGAACGCCAGCCGCACGTCGTGATCGCCGTCGGCCGACTCCACCCGCAGCCGCAACCCGAACCGGTCCAGGCCCAGCGGCCGGATGTGCCCGCCGCGCAGGTCGTCCGGCAGGTGCCGGGCGAGCATGCCCACCACGTCCCGGTGCGCGCTCTCCAAGTGCCGCAGCCAGTCGTCCTCGAACAGGCAGAACGGGTCCGGTTGGGCGGCGGTGAACTCCGCGGCAGGCACCGAGCAGGTGCCCTCCGCGTCCGCCAGCACCAGCGACGCGGGCTCCAGCTTCAGCACCGACGCCCCGTGGCCCGCGTCCAGCAACCGGCTGTCCGGGCGCTGTTCGGCGACCGCCAGCACGTCCTCGCGGGCGTCCGAGCCCGTGAGCACCCGGATCCGGCCGGTCAGCCACAGCAGTCCGCGCACCGGTTCGCGCAGCCGCACCGGGGTGGGGTCGGCGACCTCCAGCACCACGGCGATCTCGGTGCGCGGCGCCTGCCACGCGGTCGCGACCAGCGGGTGATCATCGCCGAGCAGCACCGTCGCGGTGCCGTCGGGATGCACGTGGTGCAGCAGCGGAGCGATCCGGGCGGAACTCTCCCCGGAAGGCATCAACGCGGCCCTGCCACCTCGTCGAGCTATCGTCCTGGCCCGCTCCGCCGGGGTCGGCTTGGCCGGGCGACGTGTCGTCCTCTCGCGCACCGCTCACCTCCAACTTAGGTAAGCCTAACCCAGCAGGTCCGCAGGGGAAAGCCGCTACCCGTATTACCAGTTGATCGGATTTCCGCGGCGCGTCCCGAAGGGTGAATTCCACGCCGTGGGACGGGTTCCGGGCCGCGCCGAGATCGACCCGGTGATCGCGGGCGGCGGTCCGATCACGGCCCTCCCGGCGCGGTGGGACGATCGGGCGGGCCTGCGCGACGATCGGGAGGAAAGTCGTTCCGATCGCCCGGCGGGGCGTGGCGGTTAAGATCAATCCGTTCACCGGAACGGCCCGCTCCGGCCGAAGGCCGCCACCCGGCCGGGGCAACGGCACCGCGAACGCCCGCCACCTGCGGTGATGATCCCCCGAACGAGGGCCGCCGGAGACCGCCGAACGTCCGTATATCGGCCACCTTTGTTCACTGAACGGCGCGGCATTAGCGTGTCTGCCGTGTCAAGCGCTGTTGAGCTTCGCGCGCCGGGTCCGCGCGGCATCCCGCCCCTGTTCGCCCGACTGGTCGACGACGCCGCGCTGTTCCCACCGGGGAGCGCGCAAGTCGCCCAGGCGGTCGACGACCACCTAGCCGCCCGAGCGGGCGAGTACTCGGGGGTGCTGGGCCCGATGCTGTGCCAGGCGTCCCGGCTCGCCGAGCTCATCACCGAGCTCGCCAAGGCCAAGCCGGCCGAACCGGTGCCGCTGTCGCTCGTGTGCGACACCGGCCTCGGCGGCGTGCCCAAGGCGCTGTCCATCATCGAAGGCCGCCAGGAACTCCTGGCGCTTCGCATGGTCGAGATGCCCGCGCCCTCCGACGTCGACGACGTGTGGCTGGAACGGGTCTCCGAGTTCGTGCCCGAGGACGTCGTCCGCGTCGTCGAACCGCGCCGCAGCCCCGAAGGCTGGCTGGAGGGGATCAAGCGCGTCGCCGAGCACGGCTGCTGGCCGAAGCTCCGCACCGGCGGCCCCACCTCCGAGTCGGTGCCGCCCGTCGACGTCGTCGCCGACTTCCTCGCCACCGTCAGCACCCTGAGCGTGCCGTTCAAGACCACCGCGGGCATGCAGGCCGCGATCCGCGGCGCCGACCCGGAGACCGGGTTCATGCAGCACGGCTTCCTCAACCTCCTGGTGGCCACGGCGCGCTGCCTGTCCGGCGGCGACGTGCGCGACGCGCTGTCGAGCGACGACGGGGAAGTCCTCGCGGCCGAGGCGAACTCGCTGTCCGACGCCGCCGCGACCGCGGTGCGCGACGTGTTCGCCTCCTACGGTTCCTGCACGCTGACCGGTCCGGTGACGGACCTGGAAGGGCTGGGGCTGTTGTGACCTGGATCGAGGACCCCGAGTTCGCCGCCGACAAGCCGTTCGGGCCGCAGACGCTGCCCTACGGAGTGCTGGTGACCTCGCAAGGTCCGGTGATCTCCGTGCGCGTCGGCAAGCACGCCTTGCCGCTGCGCGGGATCGCGGACGTGCTGGGGCCTCGGCTGGCCGAGCTGGTCAGCGCGAACTCGCTCGATCCACTGCTGGCCGCCGGGCGGGAGCGGTGGCGGGAACTGCGGGAGCGGCTCACCGGGATCGTCACCGCCGGGGCGGCGCCGGCCGGGGCGGAACTGGTGCGCACCGACTGGCACACGCTGGTGCTGCCGTTCACCGTCGGCGACTACGTCGACTTCTACTCCTCGCGCCACCACGCCGAGAACGTCGGCCGCATCCTGCGCCGGGGCGCCGCGGAACTCCCCGACAACTGGACGCACCTGCCCATCGGCTACCACGGCCGGGCGGGCACCGTGCGCGTCTCCGGCACCGACGTGCCGCGGCCCAGCGGTCAGCGGCGCACCACCGGCGACCGGAACCCGGCGTTCGGACCCACCCGCAGGCTCGACTTCGAAGCGGAGGTCGGCTTCATCTGCGGCGGCGAGACCACCGCGCGGGTGCCGACGGAGGACTTCGCCGAGCACTGCTTCGGCGTGGCGCTGGTCAACGACTGGTCCGCGCGGGACCTGCAGGCCTGGGAGTCGCAGCCGCTCGGGCCGTTGCTGTCGAAGTCCTTCGCGACGTCCGTCGCCGGGTGGATCACGCCGCTGGAGGCCTTCGAACACGCCCGGATCGCGCTGCCCGAACGGGAGCACGCGCTGCACGACTACCTCACCGAGACCGACCCGTGGGGGCTGGACCTGCGGCTCGAAGTGCGGTGCAACGACATCGTGCTGTCCCGGCCCCGGTTCGCCGACATGGCGTGGTCCCCGGCGCAGCAGCTCGCGCACCTCACCGTGAACGGGGCGACCGTGCGGGCCGGGGACCTGTTCGCCTCCGGCACCGTGTCCGGGCCCGCGCGGGACCAGCGCGGCTGCCTGCTGGAGCTGACCTGGGGCGGCTCCGAACCGATCACACTGGACGACGGCGAGCAGCGCACCTTCCTCCAGGACGGAGATCGGGTCACACTCGGTGGAACCGCGCCCGGACCGGACGGTTCGGTGATCGGCCTCAGCGAGGTGACGGGCACGGTGCTGTCCGCGACCTGGAGGTGACCGGTGACCCGACCCACCGACCCCGCTCGGTCCCCGTTGCCGCACCGCCCGCGCGGGCGGGAGGACTCCGCGCCGCCCAAGGAGACCTCGCTGACCCTGGAGCGCGGGCTGAACCTGCTGCAGGCCGTCGCCGAAGCCGACGGTGCCGCGCCCACCATCAGCGACCTCGCCGCGACCGTGGGGGTGAGCCGCGCGGCCGTGTACCGGCTGCTGGGGCCGCTGCAGGACCGCGGACTGGTGCGGCGCGAAGGGTCCCGGGTGCGGCTCGGGCTCGGCGTGCTGTGGGTGGCGGGACGGGTGCTGCCGCAGCTGCGGTTCGCGTCGCTGCCCGCGCTGCGCGGACTCGCCGAGCACGTGGGCGCCACCGTGCACCTCACCGTCGCCGACGGCGGCGAGGCGCAGGCCATCGCCGTGGTGGAGCCGTCGTGGACGAGCTACCACGTTTCCTACCGGGTCGGCACCCGTCACCCGGTGCAGCGCGGTGCGGCGGGACGCGCCGTGGACCTGCCGCCGAACGGGCCGCGCTGGGTGGTCAGCAGCGGCGAGCTGCACACCGGTGCCTACGGGGTCGCCGCGCCGGTCCAGGGCGTGCCGGGACTGCGCGCGAGCGTCGGGGTGGTGTCCCTCGAACCCCTCGTCGGCGACGAGGTCGGCCCCCTGGTCTCCGACACCGCCCGAGCCGTCGCCGAAGCCCTCCGCTGACCCGGTTCGGCCTCCCCCTCCTTCGCCGAACCCCGTTCAACCTCCCGCAATTTCGGTCGGCCGGAGCGCCGTCGGGACGAGTGTCTTTGCAGCTCGTCGGGGGTTGCCGTGCTGATGTTGCGAGGCAGAGGGGTTCGATTTCTCGCGAAATTGCGGGAGTTGTCCACAGGGTGGGTGAGGTGAGCGGGGGTGCGGACAGGTCCGTTCGTGATGGGGTGCCGACGGGGAGGAACTCCGGCGCGGAGGGTTCCGATCTCGGCGCGGGGTTGGTAGAAAGATCGCAGCCCTCGGTGGCGCGGAAGGACGTAAGTCCTGGTCCGGACAGGACCTAGGGCCCCTCCAGGAGGGACGGCGGCCCCTGAGCCGGGCGCGGCGCGCACCGGCAGACTGGCCCCGTGGAACTCCTCGACATCGCCCGGTGGCAGTTCGGGATCACGACCGTCTACCACTTCCTGATGGTTCCGCTGACCATCGGACTCTCCCTGCTGGTCGCGGGGATGCAGACGGCGTGGTGGCGCACCGGGAACGAGCGCTACTTGAAGATGACCCGCTTCTGGGGCAAGTTGATGATGATCAACTTCGCGATGGGCGTGGTCACCGGCATCGTGCAGGAGTTCCAGTTCGGCATGGCGTGGAGCGAGTACTCCCGCTTCGTCGGCGACGTGTTCGGCGCCCCGCTGGCGATGGAGGGGATCGTCGCGTTCTTCGTCGAATCCACCTTCCTCGGCCTGTGGATCTTCGGCTGGGACCGGCTGTCGAAGGGCGTGCACCTGGCCTGTGCGTGGGCGTTCTCGCTGGCCACGGTCGCCTCCGCGTACTTCATCCTCGCCGCGAACTCGTGGATGCAGCACCCGGTGGGCATCGAGGTGGTCGACGGCAGGCCGCGGATGAACTCCATCTGGGCGGTGATGACGAACAACACCGTGCTCGCCGCGTTCCCGCACACCATCTTCGGCTGCTTCGCCGTGGCCGGGTCGTTCCTCATCGGCATCGCCGCCTACAAGATCGCCGAGCACCACCGGAACTCCGGCCACGACGACGAGGACCGCAAGCTGTGGCACGGCTCGATGCGGCTCGGCGCGTGGGTCGGCGTGATCGCCTTCGCGGGCCTGGCGCTGTCCGGTGACGTGCAGGGCAAGCTGATGTTCGAGCAGCAGCCGATGAAGATGGCCTCCGCCGAAGCGCTCTGCCACACCGAGCAACCCGCCAGCTTCTCGATCTTCGCCTACGGCGACGTCGGCAGGCAGAACTGCGAGGACGTCAAGAGCTTCACCGTGCCGTACATCCTGTCGTACCTGGCCAACGGCGACTTCACCAGCGAGGTCAAGGGCGTGCAGGCGCTGGTGCCCGAGTACCAGGCCGCCTACGGCACGCACTACCCGGACGATGCGCGGCTCGGCGCGTTCGCCGGGCAGCCCATCGACTACGTGCCGAACCTGCCCGCGACCTACTGGGGCTTCCGGTTCATGATCGGCTTTGGCGGGATGGCCGCGCTCGGCGCCGTCGCGGTCCTGTGGTTCACCCGCAAGGGCCGGTTCCCGAAGGGGCGCTGGTGGGCGCCGCTGGCGGTGGCGAGCATCGCGACCCCGTTCCTCGGCAACGCGTTCGGCTGGATCTTCACCGAACTCGGCCGCCAGCCGTTCGTCGTCGCGCCCAACCCGAACCCGTCCGGAGTGGACGGCGTGTGGATGTACACGGCCTCGGCGGTGTCCTCCGGGGTGACACCGGGCGAGATGCTCACCTCGCTGATCGCCCTCACCGCCGTGTACGGCGTGCTGGCCTGCGTCGAGATCTTCCTGATCGTGCGCTTCGTCAAGGGCGGCGTAGCAGCGACGATGCCCCACGAACCACCAGAAGACGAAAAGTCCGACGACGACACGCTTTCGTTCGCTTACTGAGCCGAGGAGGGCGGTTTGGCTGTCAGCCGTGTCTTGTCAGCGGCGGAGCCGCTGAGCAGCGACCACCTCGGCAACTCGACCACCGGCGGGTTCTCAGCGTTCTTCTCGCGAGGACAGCTTTTTCCCTCGTGGCGGAGCCACTCGGGAAAAAGATCCCGCAGCGAGAAGAACGCTGAGGTT
>NZ_JBSFWJ010000072.1:0-34371 GCF_053592695.1 Saccharopolyspora sp. NPDC002578
GGTGCCGATCAGCGCGGCCAGCGCCCCGTCCGAGAGCGGAGCCGAGTTCCCCACCGTGACGGGACCGTCGGGGGAGCCCTCGTGGCGGAGCCACTCGGGAAAAAGATCCCGCAGCGAGAAGACGACTGAGGTTCCGCCACCCGACCAGCTACGCAAGCCAAGACCCGAAGACGGGCTCTGGGACGCTGGAGGGCGGACCTGATGCAGCCTAGAGAGGCGAGCCGATGCAGATCACTCACTTCGGACACGCGTGCGTGCTGGTGGACACCGGCCGAGCCCGCCTGCTGATCGACCCCGGCGCCTTCTCCCAGGGGTTCGAGGACGTGCGGGACCTGGACGCCGTGCTCATCACGCACCAGCACTTCGACCACTACGACGCCGACCGGCTGCCCGGCCTGCTCGACGACAACCCGGACGCGCGGCTCATCACCGACCCGTCCACGGTGGGGATCCTCGCCGAGAAGGGCTTCCAGCCGGAGACCGCGCGCCCCGGTGACGCGTTCGAGCTGGGCGGCTCCGCCGTGAACGTCGTCGGCGGGCAGCACGCCGTGATCCACCCCGACATCCCGGTCATCGACAACATCGGCCTGCTCGTCGATCACGGCGGCTTCTACCACCCCGGCGACTCGTTCCACGTGCCCGAGCAGCGGATCGACGTGCTGGGCCTGCCGACCGGGGCGCCGTGGCTGAAGCTCTCGGAGGCCGTGGACTTCCTGCGCGCCGTGAGCCCTCGCGTCGCGGTGCCGATCCACGAGGCGGTGCTGGCCTCGCCCGCCATGCACTACGGGATGTTCGAGCAGCTCGGGCCGCAGGGCACCGACGTCGCGGTGCTGGACCGCGCGGCGGCGACCTCGCTGTGAGCCCCAGGTGAACGGACCGTCCGGCCGGACGGTCCGTTCCGGCGCTCGGGGTCAGTCGTCGTGGGGACCGTCGTCGAAGCGGTCGTCGCGGTGGTCGTCGAACCGGTCGTCGTCGAAGTGGTCGTCGAGGCGGTCGTCCCGGTCGTCCCGGTGGTCATCGCGGTCGTCGAACCGGTCGTCCAGGTAGTCGTCGCGGTCATCGCGATCGTCGTCCCGGTCGTCGCGGTGGTCGTCCCGGTCATCCCGGTCGTCGAGGTGGTCGTCGCGATCGTCGTCGCGGTGGTCGTCCCGGTCGTCGAGGTGGTCGTCGCGGTCGTCGTCCGGCAGCGGCGCTCCGGGGAGACCGGCGGGCACGTCATCGCGGTCGTCCGCGTCGTCCTCACCCGGCCCGTCGTCCCGGTCGTCGCGTTCCCAGCGGTCGTCGTCCCACGGCCCGTCGTCGTCCCAGCCGACCGCCGATGCCGGAGCGGGCTCCCGCGGCCCCTCGGCGCCGCCCAGCGCGACGCCCGCGCCGCCGATGCCCAGCACGCCGATGATCGCCGCGGTGGTCAGCACTGCCCTGCTCGGCTTCCTGATCCTCATGGTCCTGCCTCTTCCGTCTCGCTCTCCCTGACGAGAAGAAGCTTCGCGGGCCGGCATGAGGTTTCCCTGAGCACAAGGTGAAAGCCCTTTCACCACGCGGATCGAGGGGTCAGCTCGACAGCGGATCCAGGTTCGGCAGCCGCCCGCCCATCCCGGGCGCCCGGCGCTGCCGGGGTACGACGGCGCCGGCGAAGGACTCGTACGTCGCGGGCTCCGCGCCGTGGTGCAGCGCCAGATCGATCGAATCCAGCACGGCCCGCCGCGGTCCGGGACGAGCGAGGTCCGCCGAGTCCACCGCGAGCCGCACCATCCGCCCGCGCCGCGCCGCGCGCCCCACGCCCAGCACCAGCGCCCGGCACCACCAGTGCTCGACGCGCGCGCCCGGCCCCAACGCGTGCACCCGAGCCCGGTGCACCCGGCCGGTGGCCAGCTCGTGCACCGCCAGCGCGTCCGCGCACACCTGGAAATCACGTCCGCGCAGCGCCGTCACGGTGCCCGGCGAGGACAACCAGCGCGGCGGCACGAACAGCTCGGTGCGCAGGCCCAACCGGTCCAGCGCGGCCGTCGCGGCGTGCAGCCGCAGCCCCGCCTCGTGCGCCGGGAGCGCCGCGAACTCGGCGCCGCGCACCGCCGCCGCCGGACCCGACGACGCCACCCTGGGCAACATGCGCTGCCCCGAAGGGGCGTGGTCGAAGCCGTGCAGCGCCAGCGCATCCCCGCGACGCTGCCGGGCCCGCACCCAGCTCACGGCGGGCCGGTCGGGTCCGGGCGGCGCGGAACCGCTCGGGCGCGGCGCGACCAGCAACGTCAACGGCGTGCGCCGCTGGTCCAGCTCGGCAGCGAACTCGGCGCAGTGCTCCAGGGACCGATCTCCGATCCCGGACAACGAGACGACCATCGGGATGCCCACGGCACATCATTGGGCCCGCCCCGGATGTCGACGCCCTGACCAGCAGGTAACCGAAAAGCACAGTCCGAACGAACCTCGTCCGCTTCGGTCGGCCTGCCGAGTGGGGCGGGTGGCGGAACCTCAGCGTTGCCGGTTGCCCTGGTGGTCGCTGCTCAGCGGCTTCGCCGCTGACAGGACAACGACCAACGGCAACGGACGCCGGTCTCCTGCGTTGGGGTCAGGCTGGGGACGGCCAGTCGGCGAGGTCGCGGCCGGAGATCCACTCGTAGGCCTCGACGTAGCGGGCTCGGGTGGCGGCGACGACGTCCTCCGGCAGCGGCGGCGGGGGCGCGTCCGACGCGCGGTCCCACCCGGATTCCGGCGACGTCAGCCAGTTCCGCACGTACTGCTTGTCGAACGACGGCTGCACCCGGCCCGGCTCGTGGCCGTCGGCGGGCCAGAACCGCGAGGAATCCGGGGTGAGCACCTCATCGCCCAGCACCAGGCCGTCCGCGCCGAGGCCGAACTCGAACTTGGTGTCGGCGAGGATCACGCCGCGGCTCTCCGCGTGCTCCGCGGCCCGCGCGTACACCCGCAAGGTCAGTTCCCGCAGCTGCTCGGCGCGCTCCCGGCCGACCTGGGCGGCGACGGCGTCGAAGCTGACGTTCTCGTCGTGCGCGCCCAGCTCCGCCTTCGTCGCCGGGGTGAAGATCGGCTCCGGCAGCTTCGAGGCCTCCGTCAGACCGCCCGGCAGCTCGACGCCGCACACCGCGCCCGTGGCGCGGTAGTCGACCAGGCCGGACCCGGTGAGGTAGCCGCGCGCGACGCACTCCACCGGCAGCATCTCCAGCCTGCGCACCAGCAGCGCGCGACCGCGCACCTCGGCGGGGATCCGCGGGTCGTCGGCGGACACCACGTGATTCGGCACCACGTCGGCGAGCAGGTCGAACCAGAACACGCTCATCGCCGTGAGCACCCGGCCCTTGTCGGGGATCGGCGTGTCCAGCACGTGGTCGTAGGCCGAAATGCGGTCCGACGCCACCATCAGCAGGTGCTCGTCGTCCACGGCGTGCAGCTGGCGAACCTTGCCCGCGGCGATCTGCGGGTAATCGGAGAGTGCGACCACGCCCCGATTCTCTCCCACCACCCCTGACCGGCAACGACCGGGCGCACCCACCGCCGCTTTCACGACTCGTTCGTCTTGGGTGTCCGGGTAGCGGAACCTCAGCGGTTTCCCCGCTGCGGGATCATTTTTCCAAGTGGCTCCGCCACGAGGAAAAATGCTGCCCTCGCGAGGAAACCGCTGAGAACCCGCCAGTGGTCGGTTTGCGGACGTGGGCTATGCGCTTCGCGCGTACAGGCACGGCCTACGGCCGCAAAGCAGGTCTCACCGTCGGGACGGCTTCGGTCGTCCCGACTGCGAGAACGTCAGAGAATCGGCGAAGGAGCGTACTTCGCGGCTTCGGGGTACCGAGCCACGACGTCATCCACAGCCGCGACGACGGCGTGGACCTGATCAGCGGCCGCACCAGTGAACGACAGGCGGTCGGCGAGCAGTTCCTCCAGGGCCGCCTCGTCCAGGGGCAGCCGGTCGTCGGCGGCGAGCCGGGCCAGCAGGTCGTTGCGCTCGACGCCCTGCTCGCGCATGGCCAGCGCCACCGCGACGGCGTTCTCCTTGATCGCCTCGTGCGCCGTCTCGCGGCCCACGCCGGCGCGCACGGCCGCCATCAGCACCTTCGTCGTCGCCAGGAACGGCAGGTAGCGGTCCAGCTCGCGGGCGACCACGGCCGGGTAGGCGCCGAACTCGTCGAGCACCGTCAGGAACGTCTCCAGCAGCCCGTCGAACGCGAAGAACGCGTCCGGCAGCGCGATGCGGCGCACCACCGAGCAGGACACGTCGCCCTCGTTCCACTGGTCCCCGGCCAGCTCGCCGCCCATCGACACGTACCCGCGCAGCACCACGGACAGGCCGTTGACGCGCTCGCAGGAACGGGTGTTCATCTTGTGCGGCATCGCGCTCGAACCGACCTGGCCGGGCTGGAAGCCCTCGGTGACCAGTTCGTGGCCCGCCATCAGCCGGATCGTCTTCGCCACCGAGGACGGCGCCGCCGCCAGCTGCGACAGCGCGGTCAGCACCTCGAAGTCCAGCGACCGCGGGTACACCTGCCCGACGCTGGTGAGGACCTTCCCGAACCCGAGGTGTTCGGCGACGCGGTCTTCCAGCTCGGCGAGCTTCCCGGCGTCACCGAGCAGGTCCAGCATGTCCTGCGAGGTGCCGACCGGGCCCTTCACGCCGCGCAGCGGGTAGCGCGCCAGCAGCTCCTCGACCCGGCCGAACGCGACGAGCAGCTCGTCGGCGGCCGTCGCGAAGCGCTTGCCCAGCGTCGTGGCCTGCGCCGCGACGTTGTGCGAACGGCCCGCCACGACGAGCTCACCGTGCTCGGCCGCCAAGCGCGCGAGCCGGGCCAGCACGGCGACCACGCGGTCGCGCACGTGCTCCAGGCTGCGGCGGACCTGCAGCTGCTCGACGTTCTCGGTGAGGTCCCGGGAGGTCATGCCCTTGTGCACGTGCTCGTGACCGGCGAGGGCGTTGAACTCCTCGATGCGGGCCTTCACGTCGTGCCGGGTCTGGCGCTCGCGCTCGGCGATCGAGTCCAGGTCGACCTGGTCGATCACGCGCTCGTAGTCGGCGACCGCGCCGTCCGGCACGTCGACGCCGAGGTCGGCCTGGGCGCGCAGCACCGCCAGCCACAGCTGGCGTTCCAGCACGACCTTGTGCTGCGGGGACCACAGCTCGACCAGCTCCGGCGAGGCGTAGCGGTGGGCGAGCACGTTCGGGAGGTGGGGCTTGACCGTCACGGCTGGCCAGGATACTTCCCGGTCCCGGAGCTCCGGTGCTCGCGCCTCCTCCGCTGCCGGTTCGCGGATGTGAGGTGCGCGGAAAAGCGGTCGCCTCCGGCGTCGGGTGCGGGCTAGTTTCGGGGCGCCATGACTCCCGACGCGCGCGGCCCGGTCCGCTTCCTGTGGTCGCTGCTGCGCGACCGGCCCGGACTGCTCGTGCTCGCGCCGCTGACCGGATCGGCGTGGCTGCTGCCGACCGCGGTGCTGCCGCTGGTCATCGGCCGGGCGCTGGACGCGGGCATCGCGGGCCGGGACGGTTCGGCGCTGCTCGGGTGGGTGCTGGTGGTGCTGGGGCTCGGACTCGTCCAGGCGCTGGGCGCGGCGGCGCTCGGGTGGACGGCGCACACGCTGTGGCTGCACGGCGCGGGCAGCGCGGAACGCGCGGTGCTGCACCACGTGGCGGGGCTCGGCGGCACGCTCACCCGGCGGGTCCGCACCGGTGAGGTCGTGGCCGTCGGCTCCTCCGACATCTACCAGGTGGGCAAGGCGTTCGAAGTGCTCGCCAGGCTCACCGGCGCCGTCGTCGCCTTCCTGGTCGCCGCCGCCGCGCTGATCACGATCTCCCCGCTGATGGGCGCGGTCGCGCTGATCGGGGTGCCGCTGGCGACGCTGGGCATCGGCCCGCTGCTGCGCCCGCTGCGCCGGCGCGAAGAGGCCCAGCGCGAGAACCTGACCGGCCTCAGCACGCTGGCCGCGGACATCGTCTCCGGCCTGCGCATCCTGCGCGGCGTCGGCGGCGAATCCCGGTTCCACGCCCGGTTCGTCGCCGCGAGCCGCCGGGTGCGCGACGCGGGAATCGCCGCCGGGCGGATCACCGCGTGGCTGGCGGGCGCCGAGATCCTGCTGCCAGGCCTGGTGACGGTGCTCGTCACCTGGCTGGGCGCGCGGATGGCGCTGAGCGGGTCGATCAGCGTCGGCGAACTCGTCGCGTTCTACGGCGTGTCCAGCTTCCTGGTGATCCCGGTGCGCACGGCCACCGAGGCGGCGAGCACCTTCGCCGCCGCCGTGGTCGCGGCGAACCGGGCGTGCGGGCTGCTGCGGCTGCGCCCGGAACCCGCCGACCCGCCGGAGCCGCGCGCGCTGCCCCTCGGGCCGCTCGCGCTGGTCGACGAGCGCACCGGCGCCCGCGCCGAAGCGGGCGCGCTCACCGCCATCGACGCGGGCGGGGACGGGGAGGCGCTGGCGGAACGGCTCGCCCGGCACACCGCCGACGGCCGGGTGCACGCCGGGGACGTCCCGCTCGACGAGGTCGCGATCGGGGCGCTGCGGGAGCGGATCGTGCTGGCGCACAACCAGGACCTGCTGTTCGCCGGGCCGGTCCGCGCCGGGCTCGACCTGGGGTCCGCGGTGCTGGTCGAGACCGCGCTGCACGCCGCCGACGCCGAGGACGTGCTCGACGCGCTGCCCGCCGACGGCGCCCTCACCGAGCAGGCCCGCTCGCTGTCCGGCGGGCAGCGCCAGCGGCTGCTGCTGGCGCGCGCGTTGTGCAGCGACGCCGACGTGCTCGTGCTCGACGAACCGACCTCCGCCGTCGACGCGCACACCGAGGCGCGGATCGTGCGCCGAGTCCGGGACCTGCGCAAAGGTCGCACCACGATCGTGCTCACCCAGAGCCCGCTGTGGCACGCGACGGCCGACCGCGCGCTGCGCGTGACAGGAGGTGCGCGGTGAGCCTGCCGCTGGCCGACCGGACCGAGGTGCTGCGCTGGCTGCGGCGCACCGGGGCCGCGCACCGCCGCGAGTTCACCCTGGTGATGCTGCTGTTCGGGCTGACCACGGTGGTCGGGCTGATCGGCCCGCAACTGCTCGGGCGGCTCGTCGACTCCGTGTCCGCGGGCACCGCGACCTGGCGGGTGGACGCGCTCGCGGGCGGTTTCCTCGCGGTGCTGGTGGTGCACGCGCTGCTGGCCCGCGCCGCCCGGCTGCGCGCCGCCGTGTTCGGCGAGTCCGTGCTCGCCGAAGTGCGCGAGGACGTCGTGGCCCGCGCGCTGCGGCTGCCGCTGGGCACCGTGGAGGACGCGGGCACCGGCGACCTGCTCAGCCGCTCCACCGCCGACGTGGACCGGCTCGACTTCACCGTCCGCGAAGCGGCGCCGGAGCTGACGGCGGCGGTGCTCACCATCGCGCTCACCGTCGTCGCGATGCTGCTCACCTCGCCGCTGCTCGCCTGCGGGATGCTCGTCGCGGTGCCGCTGCTGGTGGCCGTGAGCCGGTGGTACTTCCCGCGCGCCGCGACGACGATCAGCCGGATGCTGCGGGACTGGGCCGGGGTGCAGTCCAGCATCCACGAGACGGTGCGCGGCGCCCGCACCATCGACTCGCTGCGGCTCACCGAGCGGCGCCGCGCGCACAACGACGAGGTCCTGGAGCGGGCCATCGACGGCGAGCGGCGGCACCGCACGCTGCTGTCGGTGTTCCTGCCGACGCTGGAACTTGCCTACGTGCTGCCGATCGCGGCGATCCTGCTGATCGGCGGCTGGAGCTACCAGGCGGGCTGGGCGGAGCTCGGCACGGTGACCACGGTCGTGCTGTACGCGGCGACGCTGTCGGCGCCGCTGGCGGAGCTGTTCGCGTGGCTGGAGGAGATGCAGCTGGGCCACGCCGCGCTGACCCGCATCCTCGGCGTGCCGGACTCACCGCCCGACCGCGCCCCGCAGGACCCGGCTCCGCGCGGAGCCGGGCACGACCTGGTGCTGCGCGACGTGCGGTTCTCCTACCGCGCGGGCCGCGAGGTCCTGCACGGCATCGACCTGCGGGTGCCCGCCGGGGAGCGGCTGGTGATCGTCGGGCCGTCCGGGGCGGGCAAGTCCACGATCGGGCGGCTCATCGCCGGGGTCAGCGTCCCCGACTCCGGTTCGGTGGCGTTCGGCGACGTGGAGATCACGGCGATGCCCACCGCCCGCACCCGGCGGGAGGTCGTGCTGCTCACCCAGGAGCACCACGTGTTCACCGCGAGCCTGCGGGACAACCTGTCGCTGCCGGAGGCGCGGGAGTGGCGCGACGCGGAACTGCTCGACGCGCTGGGCACGGTCGGCGCCGGGGACTGGGCGGCCCGGCTGCCGGACGGGCTGGACACCGTCATCGGATCCGGCGGCCACCCGGTGCCCGCGGCCGTGGCGCAGCAGCTCGCGCTGGCGCGGGTGGTGCTGGCCGACCCGCACACGCTGGTGCTCGACGAGGCGACCTCGCTGCTCGACGGGGACAGCTCGCGGGAGCTGGAGCGGTCGCTGTCGACGCTGCTGGCGGGCCGCACGGTGATCGCCATCGCGCACCGGCTGCACACCGCGCGCACCGCCGACCGGGTCGCGGTCGTCGACGGCGGGCGCGTCGTGGAACTCGGCGCGCACCGGGACCTGCTGGCCGCCGACGGGTCCTACGCGGCGCTGCACCGCGCCGCTTTCGGGGAGTAGCCCCGGGTCTCGGTCGTCGCTGAGCAGTGACCGGGCACGGCTTCCCGGATTCGACGTGCCGGGGGCGCGGCCCGGGAAAGCGCGGCCGCACCGAAAGGGTCGGGGGGTGCCGCCACCCGGCCAGCTGCGCGGATCGTGCCGTGAGGACTCATTAGGATCAGCGGTCATGACAGCGGCGACCCCGAAGGGCGAGCGCCGCCGCCAGGCCCTGGTCGAGGCGGCGGTGGAGTTGCTCTCCGAAGGCGGCCTCGAAGCGGTGCGCCACCGGGCCGTGGCGGAGCGGGCCGGGCTGCCCCTCGCCTCGACGACCTACTACTTCACCTCGCTCGACGACCTCGTCGCGGCGGCGGTGGAGCACGAGGGCCGGGCCGAGCTCGCCACCGGCCGCGCCCGGCTCGACGAGCTCGCCGACGAGCTGCGCACGGTGGACGTGGTGACCGACCTGCTGCTGGACCTGCTGCTCGGGCACGAGTCCCGGGAAGGCGGGACGAAGCCGGTGCTGCTGCGCTACGAACGGCTCGTGGGCTCGCCGCGGCGGCCGTACCTGGCGCCGCTGATGCGGGAGCTCAGCGGTGAGCTGCACGAACTGCTCTCCGAGATCCTCGCCCGCAGCGGCATGCCCGTCGACGGGGAACGCCTGCTGGAGCTGATCGCGCTCGTGGACGGCGCCGTGGTGAACGCCCTCATCGAGAGCGACCCGGACCCCCGCGCCGCGGCCCGCCGCATGCTCCGCCGCAAACTCGCCTGATCCCCCGGGGTCCGCGATTTCGCGAGAAATTGAACGCGCCCGGCGTGTCGGGCACCCCTTGTGGACGACTGTTCGGGCTGGTCATCCGGGGTGCCGCTGCGTGCGGGCGGGGTGTTCGCCCCGTTCGGGTGGTTCAAGTTCTCGCGAAATCGCGGGAGTCGTCCACACCGTGACGGGTGGGAGCGCCTAGAAGCGGGGCGCCAAGGTGTCGGCGATCTCCTGGATCCGGTCGGCGTACGGGGCGTGCTCCGCGCCCTTCGGCTCGCTGAGCACGGTCAACGTCCGGCCGCTGCGCGTCGGCACCTCCACCACGGCGGTGTTCGGCGCCCGCCCGGCCGCCGCGGCGGGCTTCGCGCCCGTCGGGCTGACCAGCACCGCGACCTTGCCCGACGCCTGGCCTTCCCGGATCACCACGGCGGCGGTCTTCGCCCCGATCGGACAGGACCCGTCGGCGCCGGTCGGCCGGGTGCCCCTGGCCTCGGGGAGCCGCTCCGACAGCGCGCTCGCCAGCTCCGAGTCCGGCGGGCCGCACTCGCCGCCCCCGACCGGGTCGCCCAGCGAGATGGGCCCGGACTTGGGCGTGGCGGGCGCGGACTTCGGATCGGCCGGTCCCTGCGGCAACGCCATCGGGGACTGCGTCGGCGTCGCGGGAGCCTGCGCCACCGGAGCGGACTCGCCGAACAGGCCGGTGCCCACACCGACCCCGCCGACCAGCACGGCCGCGGCGACCAGCGAGCCGCCGGCGAGCGCCGTGCGGCGGCGCGCCGTGACCCGGCGCGATCCGCGCAGCACGTCCTGCTCGTCGAACGACGCCTCGGGAGCGCCGCGCGCCGCGTTCTGGAACAACTGCTCCAGCTCTGTCTCGTTCACTTGCCGCACCTCCTCACGACGTCGATCGAAGATCGTCGAGTTGGCCGCCGAGGGCTTCCCGCAGCGCCTCCAGCCCACGGGCCGACTGGCTCTTCACGGTGCCCTCGCTGCACTTCATGACCTCGGCGACCCCAGCGACGTCGAGCCCCTCCAGGAATCGCAGCACCAGGACGGCCCGCTGCTTCGGTGGAACCTCGCGCAGACCGGCGACCAGCGTCTGGCGGGTCGCGATGCCGTCGTCGACCGCACCCGACTCCGCGGGCCGGTCCGGCAGCACGTCGGTGAACCGCTCCCGCCGCCACGGGCGCCGGGACTCGTCGATCACCGCTCGGCTGAGCGTTCGCCGCACGTACGCGTCGAGCGCCCCCTTGTCCCGCACCTTGCGCCAGTGGCGGTGCAAGGCGATGAACGCGGTCTGGGCGAGATCGTCAGCGCGGTGCCAGTCACCGCACATCATGTACGCCATCCGACGAACCGCCTCCCGCCGAGCCGCGAAATACTCCGCGAACTCCTGCTCCTCGCGCTGGTCCACGCGGACTCTCCGCTCGTCCGTGCTTGCACTCCTGGGACGGTGCTACCGGCCCCTACGGTTGCATGCCACCCGGCCCCGATCTCGGACACCGCGGACCGGCGGCACGCGTGAGGAACCTTAGAGCCTGCGCCCGATCCGCTCCGCCTCGGTGCGCACCGGTGGAGCGCCGCGCTCGACGCCCACCCGCGGCGATCGGCCGTTCAGGGGATCGGCGAACGCGCGGTGTCCGAGAACGAACAGGCGAGGAACGCGTCCGGGCGAACCGGTATCCCCCAACCAGTTGCCTCGCCCCCCCGCCGATGTGGTGTGATCGGTTCGTGACCAAAACGGCATCCACAGATCTGCGTTCCGACACGGTCACGCGTCCCGACAAGAAGATGGCGGCGGCGATGGCCGAAGCCGAGGTCGGCGACGACGTGCTGGACCACGACCCCACGATGCGCGCGCTGGAGGAAAAAGCAGCCCAGCTGCTGGGCACGGCCGCCGCGCTGTGGGTGCCCAGCGGCACGATGGGCAACCTGATCGCCCTCTCCATCCACCTCCGCAGAGGAGACCGGTTCCTCGCGCCGCGCGGCGCGCACGTGCTGCACCACGAACTCGGCTCCGCCGCGTGGCTCGCCGGTGGCATGCCGGAACCGCTCGACTGGAACGCCGGACCTGGACGCCCCACCGCCGACGCGGTCCGTGCGCACGCAAGCGGCGACCGGCGCTACGACGCGCTGCACACCACGCTGCTGTGCCTGGAGAACACCCACAACGCCGCGGGCGGCGCCGTCATCCCGCCGCACGAGCACGCCCAGCTCGCCGCGGCGGCCCGCGACCGCGGGCTGCGCGTGCACCTCGACGGCGCCCGGATCTGGAACGCCGCGACCGCCCTGGAACTGCCGCCCGCCGCGCTCACCGTCGGCGTCGACACCGTGCAGGCGTGCCTGAGCAAAGGGCTCGGCGCCCCCGTGGGCTCCGTCGTGGCGGGCACCAGCGACTTCGTCGCCGAAGCCCGCCGGATGCGCAAGATGCTCGGCGGCGGAGTCCGCCAAGGCGGAGTGCTCGCCGCGGCCGGACTGGTGGCGCTCGACCGGGTCCCCGCGCTGGCGACCGACCACCGGCACGCGAAGCTGCTCGCCGACGGCCTCACCGAACTCGGCTGGGACATCACGGAACCGCAGACGAACATCGTGCTCGCCGCCGTGCCGGACGTGCGGCTCACCCTGGACTGGCTGCAGGAGATCGGAGTGCTCGCGGTGCCGATGGACGGCAACGTCCGGTTCGTGACGCACCGGGACGTGACCGAACGCGACATCAAGGGCGTGCTCCGCCGCATCTCCCACAGCACAGACCGTCCCGCCGGGATTCCTCAGGCGGGGTGAGCTGGGCTCTTTCTGCTCGGGTGGTCCTGTGGCGGAACCTCAGTCGGTCTCTCGCTGCGGGATCTTTTTCCCAAGTGGCTCCGCCACGAGGGAAAAAGCTGTCCTCGCGAGAGACCGGCTGAGAACCCGCGGGTGGTCGGCTTTTCGACGTGGGCTATTCGCTTCGCGAATACAGGCACGGCCTTCGGCCGCCAGGCAGACTTCGCTCCGCTCGCCCAAGGCACGGGTACGCCGCGAGGCACGGCCTTCGGCCGCAAGGCAGGCGTGCTCCGCCGCCCAAGGCACGGGTACGCCGCGAGGCACGGCCTTTCGGTCGCGAGGCAGGCGTGGCTTCGCCCGCCCACTGCACGGCTTCGCCGCTGGGGCGGAGGCTCGGGTTATTGCGCTTCGAGGCGGCGGCGGCGGTGGGCGGCCATGCGGACGGGGGCGTTGATCTCGCCGCGGCCTCGGTAGCCGTTGGTGCGCTGGACGATCTCGAAGAAGACTCGGGAACCGGGCACGGCTACTGAGAAGTGCAGGTATTCGCCGTCGCCGTCGCGGTCGTAGAGGACCGAGTGCTCGCGCAGCGCGGCCAGCAGGTCCGGCGCGAGCCGCAACCGGGCGTCCAGGTCGTCGTAGTAGTTGTCCGGGATCGTCACGACCGCCGCGCCCCGCTCCCGCATCGCACGCGCGCTGGCGAAGACGTCGTCGCTGCTCAACGCCACGCACTGCGGATGCCGCACGCCCGGCGCCCACGGGCCGCGGCGCAGCACCGCCGAATCGAGGGCGATGCGCACCGTCTCGTCCCGGTCCAGCACCATCCGGCTGCGCACCAGGCCGAACGGGGCGGCGAACTCCACCGGCGGCGCCGGGCGCAGTCCCAGCACCGAGCGGTAGAACAGGATCGCCTCGTCGAAGTGGTCGAACGGCTGGGTCAGCGCCACGTGGTCGATGCCGGTGACGCCCGCCGCCGGCGCTTCCGGCTCGGACGCTTCGAAATCACCCAGCCAACCCGCGTCGCGGTCCGCGTCGGTGCGGCAGAATAGCAGCGCGGTGCCGTCCGGCGCGGCGACCGAAGACAGATCGGCCTCGTCGGGACGAGCGGACCGGGGCAGCACCGGCGCGAGCAGCCCTTCCGCGCGCCGCGTCGAAGCGGGCGGGTCCGCGCTGTGCACCCCGATCGCCGCCAGCGCACCGCCACCGCGGTGTTCGGGCTGGTCGGGGGCGGTGTTCACCAGGATTCGCGCGGCGCCCTGCTGCCACAGGCGCACCGGCTTCGACCGGTGCCACCCCGCGGACCGGAACCCGAGCACGTCGAGCGTCGAGTTCAACCGCTCACCCGAGGACTCGTCCGCACCGAGCTCCACGAACGCCGGACCGGACAGCTCCGGTGGCGCGGGCAGCGCGGGAGCGGGCGCGGCCACCGACTCCTCCAGGGCGAGCAGCGAGCGCATCGCGTCGACCGCCGCCGGGCCCGGATCGGCCTGGCGGAAGACGTCGTTGAAGACCTCCAGCGACAGCGGGCCCGCGTACCCGGCGGCGAGCACGGTGCCGACGAACTCCGCCAGGTCGAACTCGCCCTGCCCGGGGAACAGGCGGTGGTGCCTGCTCCACTGCAGCAGGTCCATGTTCAGCCGGGGCGCGTCGGCGAGCTGCAGGAAGAACAGCTTCTCCGCCGGGATGGTGCGGATCGTGGTGAGGTCACCGCCGCGGGACAGGATGTGGAAGCTGTCCAGGCACACGCCCAGCGCCGGGTGGTCGGCGCGGCGCACGATGCGCCAGGCGTGCTCGTAGGTGTTCACGAACCTGCCCCAGGCCAGCGCTTCGTAGCAGACCCGGATGCCGCGCCCGGCCGCCAGCTCGGCGAGTTCGCGCAGCTGCTCGGCGGCCAGGTCGTCGTCGTCCACGGAGTCTGGGGACACCGAGGAGCACACCAGCACCGTGTCCGCGCCGAGCCGCGCCATCAGGTCGAACTTGTGCTCGGCGCGGCGCAGGTTCGCCCGCAGCACGTCGCCAGGGACCGCTTCGAAGTCCCGGAACGGCTGGTACAGGTCGATGGACAGGCCGAGTTCCGCGCAGCGCTCGCGGATCCGCTCCGGCGACGCGGCGGAGGCGATCAGGTCGTTCTCGAAGATCTCCACCCCGCCGAACCCGGCGGCGGACGCGGCGGTGAGCTTGTCCTCCAGCGAGCCGGACAGGCAGACCGTGGCGATGGAGCGGGCGCGTTCAGCGGGCGGCGTGGACACGGGGGCCTCCGGGGTCGGTCACGAGGGTCTCGAAGTGGCGCAGCATCCGGTCCGCGTCCGGTTCGCGCCCGGTGAACAGGCGGAACGCGTCCGCCGCCTGGAACACCGCCATGCCACCACCGTCGAGCACCCGGCAGCCGCGGGCGCGGGCGGTGCGCACGAGTTCGGTCTCCAGCGGCCGGTACACGACATCGGCCACCCACAGCTCCGGGCGCAGCGCTTCGGCCGGCACCGGCAGTCCGGGGTGCGCGGCCATGCCCACCGGCGTGGCGTGCACCAGCCCGTCGGCTGCGGCGAGCGCGGCGGCGGGCCCGGCGTCGAGACCGCCGGCCACGGCCCGCTCCGCGCCGAAGCGACCGCGCAGCGACGCGGCCAGGTCCTCCGCACGCGCCGCGTCCAGGTCGAGCACGTGCACCGCGCCGGCGCCGAGGGTGAGCAGTCCGTGGGCGACGGCGGCTCCCGCCCCGCCCGCGCCGAGCAGCACCACCCGGTCCAGCGGCACGTCCGGCAGGCCCCGGCTGAGGCTGCGGGCGAACCCGGACCAGTCGGTGTTGTGCCCGACGGCCCCGCTCGCGGTGAACACGACGGTGTTCACCGCGCCCAGCGCCGCCGCGTCCGCGGACAGCTCGTCGAGGTGCTCGATGACCAGCTGCTTCGCCGGGTGGGTGATGTTGAGCCCGGTGAACCCGGTGAGCCGGGCCGCGCGGAGCAGGTCGCCGACAGCGGTGGCGGGCAGGCCCAGCTCGTCCAGGTCGAGCCGCCGGTACAGGCAGCGCAGGCCCAGTTCGGCGGCTTCCCGCTCGTGCAAGGCCGGACTCAGCGAAGGGCCGATGCCCGCGCCGATCAGTCCGGTGAGGACCCCGTTGCCGACGTCGCCGATGACGGCCACCCCCTGCGCCCGAACCGGGCGGACGAATGAACGAACTAGCTAGTACACACTAGCCCGGCGTGGAACCCCGGCCAAGGACCGCGCATTAGGGTGGGCGGAACCGAACCCGATCGAACCGGCGCTGACCGGCGAGTTCCGCTCGCGAGCCGGCACCGAGACCGAGCAGGAGTCCCCGTGGTGGCACCGCCGTCCGACGCCGCAGCGCCCGAACCGAACGGCGCCGAGCGGCCCGCGGACGAACCCCGGCAGCGCGACGCCGAGCGGACGCGGGCGGAACTGCTCGACGTGGCCCTCGCGGAGTTCGCCGACAAGGGCTACGCCGGGGCCCGCGTCGACGAGATCGCGGCCCGGACCAGCACCACCAAGCGGATGATCTACTACTACTTCGGCGGCAAGGAGCAGCTCTACATCGCCGCGCTGGAACGCGCCTACGCCGCGATCCGCGGCATCGAGCAGCGGCTCGACGTGGCGCACCTGGACCCGGTGCAGGCGATCCGGCGGGTGGCGGAATCGACCTTCGACCACCACGAATCGCATCCAGCGTTCATCCGGCTGGTGTCGATCGAGAACATCGACCACGGCAGGCACCTGGCCAAGTCCGCCGAGCTGCCCGGCCTCGGCACGCCCGCGCTGGAGGTGCTCACCGGCATCCTGGAGCGCGGCCGGGAGGCGGGCCTGTTCCGCGCGGACGTGGACGCGCTGGACGTGCACATGGCGATCAGCTCGTTCTGCTTCTTCCGGACGGCGAACCGGCACACCTTCCAGGCGATCTTCGACCGCGACATGCTCGCTCCGGATCGCCGCGAGCACTACCGCCGCATGATCGGCGACCTGGTCCTGAGCTACCTGGGCGCGCGCACGTGATCTAGCCGGGCGGCGGCGGAACGCCCCTGGCGCTCGGCGGGAGCGGAACCTTGACAGGCGTGGGCCGCCACCGCAGAGTTGCGGACTAACCAGGTGGTACATAACCGCTTCTCGCTGTTCCTGAGCAACGGAGCAAGGACGTCAGGAGCCTCTCGGTGACCGAGACCCGCACACCCGCAACGACGCCGGGCGAACACCGCAAAGCCGCGTGGGCGGCCTGGATCGGCAGCGCGCTCGAGTACTACGACTTCTTCATCTACGGCACGGCCGCCGCGCTGGTCTTCAACAAGATCTTCTTCCCGGCGTCCTCGCCCGCCACCGGCACGCTGCTCGCGCTGGCCTCCTTCGGCGTCGGCTACCTGGCACGCCCCATCGGCGCCTTCGTGCTCGGCCACGTCGGCGACCGGTTCGGGCGCAAGCAGGTGCTGGTGCTCACGGTGCTGCTGATGGGCGTCGCGACCGTCGGCGTCGGCTGCCTGCCGACCTACGAGCAGATCGGGGTGGCCGCGCCCATCACCCTCGTCGTGCTGCGCCTGCTGCAAGGGTTCTCCGCCGCGGGCGAGCAGTCCGGCGCCAGCTCCATGACGCTCGAACACGCGCCCGAGCACCGGCGCGGGTACTTCACCAGCTTCACGCTCAGCGGCACCCAGGCCGGGCAGATCCTCGCCACCGCGATCTTCCTGCCGATCGCCGCGCTGCCGCAGGAGCAGCTGCTCAGCTGGGGCTGGCGGGTGCCGTTCTGGCTCAGCGGCATCGTCGTCATCGTCGCCCTCGTCATCCGCCGCACCCTCGACGAGACCCCGGTGTTCCGGCAGGAGGTCGACAAGGCCGACAAGGAGCTGCCCATGGCCGTGCTGTTCCGCGACCACTGGGCGAGCGTGCTGCGCGTCGTCGTGGCCTCCACCGTCGCCGCCGTGAGCACGATCTTCACCGTGCACGCGCTGAGCTACGCGGTGAACACCATCGGCCTGGAACGCAGCCCCATGCTGTGGGTCGGGGTGCTGGCGAACGTGGTGGCGCTGGCCGCGATCCCGCTGTGCGCGCTGCTGTCCGACCGGATCGGGCGCAAGCCGGTGTTCATCGGTGGCACCGCGGCCAGCGCGGTGCTCATGTTCTGCTACCTGTGGTCGATCTCCACCGGGCAGTACTCGCTGATCTTCCTGACCGGAATCCTGCTGTTCGGCGTCGCCTACAGCGCACCGAACGGCGTCTGGCCGTCGTTCTACGCCGAGATGTTCCCGCCGAAGGTGCGGCTGTCCGGCATGGCCGTCGGCACCCAGATCGGCTTCGCCATCGCCGGTTTCTCCCCCAGCATCGCCGAAGCCATCGGCCCCGGGCGCGACGGCTGGATCGCGGTGTCCGCGTTCGTCGCAGTGCTCTGCGCGTGCAACATCATCGCCGTCGCGACCGGGCGGGAGACCCACCGGGTGCCCACCGCCGAGCTGGGCGGCGCGGCGCGGCCCGCGGTCGCGCGGAGCTGAGCGCGGTGGGGCCGGCGCGCGCCGGCCCCGCCGGACTCACTTGGAGCCGAGCTTCTTCTTCTGGTCGCCGGCGTAGCCGATGGCGGCGGTGGCCACGAACAGCACGCCCCCGATCACGGCGAGCCAGAACAAGCCCTTGATCACGAAGCCCGCGACGCTGACCACGAGCCACAGCAGCAGCAAGCCGCCGATCACTTTCCACACCATGCCGACCACCCCGATCAGGAGAACTCACTCCAGCTTGCCAGACCACGAGCCCCGCGAACCCCGATCCGCCGAGCACATCAGGGCCATCTCAGGGCCCGACCAGGGTGACCACACCGGCCCGCAGCTCCAACGGAGTGAACGGACCGTTCGACCAACGAGATTGGACGAACGGTCCGCTCACTCCGACCAAGCCCACCTCCAGCAGGCGAACCGCACCGATCTGAGCGAGTGAACGGACCGTTCGACCAACGAGATTGGACGAACGGTCCGCTCACTCCGACCGAACCCACCTCCAGCGGGCCAAGCGCGCCGATGCGGAACGAGTGAACGGACCGTTCGACCAACCGGATTGGGCAAGCGGTCCGTTCACTCGATGAGTTCGCCGCGCCACGAGCGCGACTTCGCCGGGCAGGACGGGGTGAACGGACCGTTCGACCAAGGAGATGGGACAAGCGGTCCGTTCACTCGGGTCAGGTGCCGTGCGGGACTCGAAGCGCTGTGCGGAGACGGGTGAACGGACCGTTGGTCCAACGGGATTGGACGAGCGGTCCGTTCACTCGGCGTGGGTCAGGTGAGCCAGGAGGCCAGGCGGGCGACGGATTCGGCGATGTCCTCGGTGGCTCCGGCGAAGGACATGCGCACGAACCGGCCGCCGCGCTCCGGGTCGAAGTCCGCACCGGGCACCACCGCGACCCCGGTCTCCTCCAGCAGCCGGTGGCACCACAACGCGGAATCGTCGGTCAGGTCCCCGATGTCGGCGTAGGCGTAGAACGCGCCGTCGGCGGGCGCGACCCGCTTGATGCCGAGCTCCGCGAGGCCGGAGAGCAGCAGTTCCCGGTTCGTCTCGTACCGGCGGACGTGCTCGGCCGCCTCGGCGTACGCGTCCGCGCCGAACGCGGCGATCGCGCCGTACTGCGACAGCGCGGGCGGGCACAGGGTGAAGTTGCCGGTCAGCGAATCCACCGCGCGCCGCAACCGCGGCGGCACCAGCATCCAGCCGAGCCGCCAGCCGGTCATGCACCAGAACTTCGAGAAGGAGTTCACCACGATCGCCTCGGTGGAGAACTCCCGCGCCGAGCGCAGCGGCTCGCCGTAGCCGATGCCGTGGTAGATCTCGTCGCTGATCAGCTGCACGCCGCGCTCGTCGCACCAGCCCGCGAGTTCCGCCAGCTCGTCCCCGGTGAGCACCGTGCCGGTCGGGTTCGCCGGACTGGCCACGATCAGGCCCTGCACCGGCTCGTCGAGCTCCTCCAGCATCGCCACGGTCGGCTGGAAGCGGGTGGACTCGTCGCAGGGCAGCTCCACGACCTCGCAGCCCAGCGCGCGCAGGATGTTGCGGTAGGCCGGGTAACCGGGCCGGGCCAGCGCCACCCGATCGCCCGCGTCGAACGCGCTCAGGAACGCCAGCAGGAACCCGCCGGAAGCGCCGGTGGTCATGACGACCTCGTCGCGCTCGACGGCCGGGCCGCCGTCGCGGTGGTAGTGCGAGGCGACCGCGTCGCGCAGCTCGGGGAGGCCGAGCTGCTCGGTGTAGCCGAGGGAGTGCCGCTGCAGCGCCTCGGCCGCCGCTTCCCGCACCGCCCGCGGGGCGGGCGAGGACGGCTGGCCCGCCGCGAGCGACACCACATCTCCGCGGCTGCGCTGCCGCGCCGCCGCGGCCGTCAGCACCTCCATGACCTGGAAGGGCGGAACGTTCGCGCGCTGAGCGGCGGCAAGGGAATCTGACCTGACCATGCCCGCCAGCGTGCCAGACGAACCACCCCGGCTTAAGACGTCCGGCCAGCGCGAAGACCGCGAAGGGCAAGCAAGGCGAAGCCTGCCTTGCGGCGAAGCCGTGCCGTGGGCGGCGAAGCCGTGCCGTGCGGCCGAAGGCCGTGCCTTGGGATGCGAAGCCAAGCCTGCCTTGCGGCGTAGCCGTGCCTGTATGTGCGAAGCACATAGCCCACGTCGAAAAGGTGACAACCCGCGGGTTCTCAGCGTCCTTCTCGCGAGGACAGCTTTTTCCCTCGTGGCGGAGCCACTCGGGAAAAAGATCCCGCAGCGAGAAGGACGCTGAGGTTCCGCCACCCGACCACCAAAGCAAAAAGAGCCGATCAATACCCCTGGTAACCGCCGCCGTCGGACATTGCTTTGAGCCCGGGGTGGCCTTCGAAGCCGCCGTAGCGGTCGAAGGTGTAGCGGACCCCGGCGATGATGTTGTCCACCGGGTCGTAGATGTCGTCGTGGCCCGGCAGCTTGTGCGCTTCGAAGGTCGGGTCGATGCACTGCATCAGGCCCTTCGACGGGGTGCCCTTGGCGGCGTTGGAGTCCCAGTCGTTGATGGCGTGCGGGTCGCCGCCGGACTCCTTCTCGATGATCGTCCAGATCTCGTCGATGTTGTCCTCGGTGACGGGGATGCCGTTCTCCTGCAGGATCTTGATCGCTTCGCGGATCCACTGGTCCACGTCGCCCGGCGGCGGGCCGCTGCTCGGCGGGCCACCGCTCGAGCCGAGGCCGCCGGAGGAACCGCTGGATCCGCTCGACCCTTCCGACCCGCTGGAACTCCCGCCTGGACCGCCGGATCCGCTCGACGACCCCGAGTTCCCGGTGGACCCTCCGGTCGAGTCGCCGGGCCCGCCTTGACCGGGTCCTCCCGGCGGGGTCGTACCCGGTGCCGCGTTCGACGGCGCGGTGTTCGCGGGCCCTTCCGGGTCCTGGAACTTCCACTCGGTGCTGCGCCCCTGCGCCGGCGTGAAGCCCTGCTCACCGGCCTTCGGGATCTTCGTGAACACCTCGTTCATGCCACCGGCGGCGTCGTTGAGCGAGGTCAGCGCGGCGTTCAGCCCGTCGTCGGCTTCGGCGACCTTGGTGGTGGCCTCCTGCGCGTGGGCGTCCATCGCACGCCGGATCGCGTCGTCTCGCACCTGCGCCGCGAGCTGGTGCGCGGGCGGATCGTTCGGGTGCGCCAGCACCGCCTGCTGGTAGGTGTTCTCGGCGTTGCGCGCGTCGGCCAGCGCCCGCTCGCCGATGGCGTTCACCGCGTCCTTCGCGGTCCGCACCGCGTCCGCGGCCTGGTCCAGCGCGTCCGCCGAGCTCTCCAAGGTCTGCTTCGCCGCGTCGAAACCGCCGCGCACCTGCCCCATGTAGCCGACGAAGGCGTCCGCCGAGGCCCCTTGCCAGGCGCCGTCGAGGCCGGTGACGGCGCTCTGCACCTGGCCGTCGGCGTCCCCGGTCGATCCGCTCGCGGTGCGCCAGCGCTGCCCGATCTCGCGGATCGCGTCGGGCTTGCTGTTCTCGACCTTGCGCAGCTGCTCGGCGAGCGCGGCACCACCGGGCTTGCCGGCGACTTCCCCTGAGATCCCCATGTCGTCCCCAGTCCAGGCGGTGGTCAGATCCGCAACGAATCGGCGTTGGTGCGCTCGATCTCCTCGACGCTGGTGCGCACCGCGTCCAGCGCCCCGCTCACGCCGCGCAGCAGCTGCTCGGCGCCGTCGAACTGCGCCTTGGCGACGCCGTCCAGGTTCGTGATCGCCGAGGCCAGCCCGGCGGCGGCGTCCAGCTCACCGAAGATCGCGGCGTCGACGTGCTGGTTCTCGAACCCGTCGCCGATGGCACCGACCGGGCCCGCCTTGCCCTCCAGCGCGGAGCGGCAGGTCTCCAGCGCCCCCATGTTGTAACCGGCGTCCGCCACGACCACTCCTCGCTGGGTTCACGGTCCGGAGCAGAACGTCCGGCGCGCCCCACCCGCGCCGTTCCGGCCGGATCCATGATTACCAGGGCGACTGCGCCGACCGGCGGTGTTTTCCGGGAAAAGCAGCCGAATGCCACCGGCGCGCACGCGAAGAACCGCACGCGGTGAGGGCACGCGTGCGGTTCGTCCGGTTCGACTCGTCAGGCGGGCGGTGCGATTTCGCCGCGGGAGGCGCGCAGCGCGATGTCCACGCGGTGGTGCGAACCGGGCAGCCGCACACCAGCGACGCGGCGGTACACCTCGTCGCGCGCGGCGGTGAGGTCCTCGCCGGTGGCGACGACCGACAGCACCCGGCCGCCCGCCGACAGCACCGCCCCGTCGTCGCGGCGCCGGGTTCCGGAGTGCAGCACGCCGGTCGCGTCGCCCCCGGTGATCACGTCGTCGACCCGCGGGCGGCCCGGGTAGCCCTCGGCGGCCACGACGACCGTGACCGCGGCACCCGGTTCCCACTCCAGCGCGGGAGCGGCGGCGAGCTCGCCGTGCGCGACTGCGTTGAGCAGCCCGGCCAGCGGCGTGTGCAGCAACGACAGCACGGCCTGCGTCTCCGGGTCGCCGAACCGGCAGTTGAACTCGATCACCTGCGGGCCCGCCGAGGTCAACGCCAGGCCCGCGTAGAGCAGCCCGGAGAACGGGGTGCCGCGCTCGGCCAGCTCGTCCACGACCGGCTGCACCACGGTGCGCACCACGGTGTCGGTGAAGCCCTCCGGCGCCCACGGCAGCGGCGCGTAGGCACCCATGCCGCCGGTGTTGGGGCCCGCGTCGTCGTCGCCGACGCGCTTGAAGTCCTGCGCGGGCAGCAGCGGCACCACCGTGCTCCCGTCGACCAGGCAGAACAGCGAGGCCTCCGGGCCGTCCAGGAACGACTCCAGCAGCACCGGGTGGCCGTCGTCGAGCAGCGTCAGCGCGTGCGCGCGAGCCGCGTCGAAATCACCGGTGACCAGCACGCCCTTGCCGCCGGCGAGCCCATCGTCCTTGACCACCCAGGTGGGGCCGAACCGGGCCAGCGCCGCGTCCAGCTTCGCCGGGTTGTCCACCGTCTCGCTGTGCGCGGTGGGCACGCCCGCGGCGACCATGACGTCCTTCGCGAACGCCTTGGAGCCCTCGATGCGGGCGGCTTCCTTCGACGGGCCGAAGCAGGCGATCCCGGCGGCACGCACGGCGTCGGCGGCGCCCGCGACCAGCGGGGTCTCCGGGCCGAACACGACCAGGTCCGCCTTCCACGTCGTGGCGAGCTCGGTCACCGACGCGGGGTCGGCGACGTTCACCGCGTAGGGCTCGGCGAGCGCGGCGGTACCCGCGTTGCCGGGAGCGCAGGCCAGGGCGGTCACCGATGGGTCCTTCGACAGCGCGAGCACGATCGCGTGCTCCCTGCCACCTGCCCCGATCACGAGGATTCGCACGCCCGGAAGCGTAGAGCGTCCCGCCGCCGCCCGGCGGCGGCCCCCCGCAACGGTGTGGCGAACCGGACAGCCGATTCCGCCGATCGGCCCCGACCAGCCGGAACCGGGCGCGGTACGCCTGGCGCCCACGACGAGTTCACCCGATGGTCGCGTGGTCTTGCCGAAGACGTCGCTCGCCCCGGCGAGGGTCGAGCCGGGCGCGCGGCCCCTCCCGCGCACGAACCACCACTGGAGGACAGATGCTGATCCGGACGCGCTTGGCGGCGCTCGCCGTGTCCACGGTCGCCGCGCTGAGCAGCCTCGCGCAGCTCCCGGCCGCCGCGGCCCCGTCCGCTCCCGCCGAGGCGGACCGCGTCGAGGTGTTCGGGCACCGCGGCGCCTCCGGCTACCGGCCGGAGCACACGCTGGCCTCCTACGAGCTGGCGGCGCGGATGGGCGCCGACTACATCGAGCCCGACCTGGTCTCCACCCGCGACGGCGTGCTCGTGTCGCGGCACGAGAACGAGATCAGCGGCACCACCGACGTCGCCGAGCGCCCCGAGTTCGCCGACCGCAGGACCACCAAGGTCATCGACGGTGTCGAGCTGACCGGCTGGTTCACCGAGGACTTCACCCTCGCCGAGCTCAAGGCGCTGCGGGCGGTCGAACGCATCCCCGAGCTGCGCCCGAACAACACGATCTACGACGGCCGGTTCCAGGTGCCCACCTTCCAGGAGGTCGTCGACCTCGCGGACCGCCTGTCGCGGGAGCTGCACCGCGAGATCGGTGTCGCGCCGGAGACCAAGCACCCCAGCCACTTCCGGCGCATCGGCCTGCCGCTGGAGCCGAAGGTCGCGCGGGCGCTCGACGACAACGGGCTCAACCGCCCGAACGCGAAGGTCGTGGTGCAGTCCTTCGAGGTGGCGAACCTGCGGGAGCTGGACCGCTCGGTGCGGGTGCGGCTGGTGCAGCTGATCAGCGGCAGCGGCGCGCCGCAGGACTTCATCGAGGCCGGCGACCCCCGCACCTACGCGGACCTGGTGACCCCGGAGGGCCTGCGGGAGATCGCGGGCTACGCCGACGTCATCGGGCCGGACACGAAGGTGCTGCTGCCGGTCGACGAGAGCGGCCACCTCACCGGCCCCACGCGGGTCGCCGCCGACGCGCACGCCGCCGGGCTGGAGGTCGTGCCGTACACGGTTCGCGCGGAGAACGAGTTCCTGCCCGCCGACTTCCGCTCCTCCGACGTGCCCGCCGAGTTCGGCGACGTCTTCGGCTACTTCGACGCGCTGTTCGCCCAGCACATCGACGGGATCTTCAGCGACCACCCGGACATCGCCGTCCGGTCCCGCGACGAGCACGCGGGCTGAAACGAGGCGCGCGCCTCCTCCGCGACAGGTGGAGGAGGCGCTGCCTACGGGCGCCGTCTCCGGAAGAGCTCGTTGGCGGCGGGGGAGAACAGCAGCGCCAGCGCTCCGAGCACCGCGCAGAGGTGGAACGCGCGCAAGGAGGCGAAGGTCCAGGCCGACGCGCCCGTCCCGTCGACCCACGCCGCCGCGACGGGCGCCCCGTGCGCCATCTCCAGCAGCGGGCCGCCGACCATGCTCAGCGTGCCGATCCCGCCGATCAGCACCGCCACCGCCCAGCGGGTCCCCGGCTCACCTCTGCGCAGGCGCAGCACCAGCAGGAGCAGCGCCGCGTACACGACCGCGCGAACCCCCAGCTGGCCCGCGATCCCGTCCGCGGGCAGCTCCCCGGCGACGGCGCGCAGCACCTGCAGCACCGTCTCCGCCACGCCCGTCGCCACCGCGCACACCCACAGCCCGATCGAGCCGCGCACCACCGCCGGCACCGCCGGCACCTCGACCACCGCCACGCTCGCCATCGCCGCCCCCGTCCGATCCGTTCACGGTCGTCTCGGACGGTAGGAGCGCGGATCGCCCGGTCCCATCGGGTTTCGCCCCGATTCCGGGCTCGGGGTCAGGACGCCGGGCTGGGGTCCGGGACTCGGGGTGCGGCGGCGGGAGCGCCCTGCTCGGCGAGCAGGCCGCGGCGGGCCAGCACCGGGCGCACGCCCTCGCCGAACCAGTACGCCTCCTCCAGGTGCGGGTACCCGGAGAACACGAACTCCTCGACGCCCACGTCGTGGTACTCGGACATGAGGTCGGCGACCTCCTCGTGGCTGCCGACGAAGGCGGTTCCGGCGCCGCCGCGCAGCAGCCCGACGCCGGACCACAGGCCGGGGTGCACTTCGAGTGCGCGCGCGTCGGAGTGCAGGACGCCGCCGTGCAGTTCCGCCATCCGGCGCTGCGCGGTGGATTCGGTGACCGCGAACTTCGCCTGCGAGGCCGCGACGTCCGCCGGATCCATCTGGTCCAGGAAGCGCTGCGCCGTGGCCCACGCCTCGGCGGAGGTGTCGCGGGTGATGGTGTGCGCCCGCAGCCCGAACCGCAGGGTGCGGCCTTCGGCGGCGGCGAGCTCGCGCAGCCGGGCGATCCGCTCCCCGACCTGCGCGGGCGGTTCGCCCCAGGTCAGGTGCACGTCGGCTCGTCGCGCCGCCACGGGCAGCGCCGCGGGCGAGGAACCGCCGAAGTACAGCGGCGGCTGCGGGTTCGGCACGTCGTAGGCGGTGGCGCCGCGCAGCCGGTAGTGCTCGCCGTCGAAGTCGGCGGAGGCACCGGACCAGATGGCGCGCATCGCGGCGAGGAATTCGTCGGTGCGCTCGTAGCGCTTGTCGTGGTCGAGCCAGTCGCCGTAGCGGCGCTGCTCGGTGGACTCACCGCCGGTGACGATGTTGAGCAGCAACCTGCCGCCGGAGACCTGCTGGTAGGTGGTGGCCATCTGCGCGGCCAGCGTCGGCGTCAGCGAACCGGGCCGGAACGCCACCAGGAACTTGATGCGCTTGGTGCGCCCCAGCAGCGCGGCCGTGGTCACCCACGCGTCCTGGCACCAGCTGCCGGTGGGCGTGAGCATCCCGGTGAACCCGAGGTGCTCGACGGCCTGCGCGACCTGCGCCAGGTAGTCGATGTCGGGTTCGCGCGGGGTCTGCGCCCCCACGGCCGTCACGTGCGGGCGGTCCACGATGGACCGGCCGTCGCCGTGCGTGGGCAGGAACCAGTGCACCGTGATGCTCATGCGGAGCCCTCCGAACTCGTGCTGCGCGGGGTGGAACCCGTCGTTGATCTCGGCCTGAGCAGGGGTCTCGCGGAGCCTCGGCCGGACCTGCTCGGGCCGCTCACCTGGACCGGCGAGATCAAGGGCGGGCGGTCAGCGGACGGCGGCGAGCCGCTGCTCGAACCGGGTGTCGACGTACTCGGCGAAGTCGAACGCGCGCGGGATCTCCTTCGCCTGCACGAACGCGTCCGCCAACTCCTGCGAGGAGCGGATCACCGAATCGTCCAGCGGGATCGGCAGGTTCGGCCCGGCGTCGGTGGCTCGGCGCGTCACTTCGAGGGGCAGGCCGGTGTCCTCGGCCCACGCCTTCGCCCGCTCGGGCCGGTGCGCGTCGGAGAAGATCTGCGCCTGCGCCACCCGCACCACGTAGTCGGCGAGCGCGGTGTTCTTCGTCGCGTCGGACAGGGCCGCGTCGCTCGCGACCTGGAAGTCGAGCCCGTTGGAGATCCCGGTGCCGTCGACGAGCACCTCGGCGCCCGTCTCCAGCTGCACCTGCGCGAAGTACGGGTCCCAGATCGCCCAGGCGTCCACCTCGCCGCCGTTGAACGCGCCCAGCGCGTCCGCGGGCTGCAGGATCACCAGCTCCACGTCGTCCGGGGTGAGCCCGGCCTGGCGCAGGTTCAGCAGGACCTGGCCGTGCGCGGAGCTGCCGCGCGCCAGGGCGATCTTCTTGCCCCGCAGGTCCTCCACCCGCCGCAGCGGGGAGCCCTTCGGCACGATCAGCGCGTCGCTGGTCACGTTGCCCTTCGACGCGGACACCACCTTCACGTTGCGCTTGGCCGCCGCCGCGAACAGCGGGGGCGTGTTGCCGACGCCGCCGATGTCGATGGCCCCGGCCGAGGCGGCCTCCAGCAGCGGCGGGCCGGAGGTGAACGTGGACCACTCGATCGCGTAAGGCGCCCGGTCCAGCCCGGCGGAGCGCAGCAGGGACTGCGAGTTGCCCTTCTGGTCGCCGACGCGCAGCCGCACCCGGCGCAGCTCGGCGTCCCCGACCGGCGGCGGCACGGGCGCGGAGGCCGCGTCCGGGCTCCGGCCGCAGGCGCCGAGCAGCCCGGCGGCCGTGGTGGACAGGGCGAGGGCGGCGAGGAAATCCCGACGGTGCAAGGTCGTGTCGCTTTCGCTGAGCAGGCGGCCCTCGACCGGCCCGTCGACGCGGGACGATCGGAGGGAGAGCGATGAGGTGCGTCAGCGAAGACGACAGACCGCGCTGGCCTGCCGCCGGAGATCGACGTGCAGGCGCCCGGTCAGCACGGTGCGCACGGCCATGCCTGGAGATTCGCACCCGCCCGAACTCTCCGTCAACGCCTGGGAAACCTCATCCCACCAGGTGATACCCGGCGCGAAAACCCGGGTGGCGAAGGAAAAAACGCCCCACCCGCCCGGCGTGGGCGCGTGAGGCGTTCTCCGGGATCGCGGCTCAGCAGGTGCCGAGCGCGTCCTTGAGGGCCGTCTTCTCCGCTTCGGTGACCGTGAGCTCGTACTTGTGCTTCGAGCCGACCCACATCGAGGCGTAGGTGCAGTGGTAGCCCGCTTCCGGCGGCATCCACTGGTCCGGGGTCTGGTCGCTCTTCTCCTGGTTCACGTTGTCGGTGACCGCGATGAGCTGCGGACCTTCGAGGTCGTTGGCGAACGCCTCGCGCTGCTCGTTCGTCCACTCCGACGCGCCGGAACGCCAGGCGGCGGCCAGCGGCACCACGTGATCGATGTCCACATCGGACGGCTGCGTCCAGGAACCGCCGTCGTACGGGCTGTTCCAGGTGCCCGACGTCGGGTAGCAGTCCGAGCCGACCTCGACGTTCTCCCCGTCGCGCTTGAGCACGGCCTCGCGGGTGCTGCACCCGTCGGACCCTTCGCTCCAGTGCGGGAACTTGTCGCGGTCGTAGCCGTCGGAGGAGCCCTCGGGCGCGACCGTCAGCTCGTCCAGCTGGGTCTGCGCGGTGGCGCCGTCGGGGATGCCGGGCGGTTCGGCACCGGCGGGCAGGGCCAGGCCGAGCGACAGTGCGCCGGCCAGGGGCAGAGCGGTCAGGGCTGCGCGAAGCGAACGTTTCGGCGTCATGGGGTCCTCCGCTGTGGCTGATCTCGCCGATGTCGATCCTGACCCTCATCGAGCGAAGTGGCCATGACAATGCCCCGAAGTGACTAGGCGGTGACCTGTCGTGAAAGCGCCACGTCCCGGCCCCCTTATCTGGTGAATCTGTGTGTGCGCAGGGCTTTTCGCCGCTTTCGCGGCGTCGTCACGGCCGCACGAGCAGCAGGTCCTCGGTGTGGCGGTACCAGGCCCATGTGCCCACCGGCCTGGGATGCGCCACCCCGTCGCGCAGCACCGTCGCCTCCCGGAAACCGGCCTGCACGGCGCGCCCCCTGGTCACCTCGCGGCGAGCGCGCAGCAGGCCGCGGCGCACCGTCGTCACGCGCAGGCCGTCGGCGGCCGGATCGAGGTTCGCCGACATCGGATCGGCGGTGGGCTCCGGCAGCGGCGTCGCGTCCGGATCGGGGCTGATCTCCAAGCTCCGCGCCGCCCCCTGCAGCACCCGGTGGTCGTCGCAGTACACCTGCCCGGTGATCGGCTCGACGCGCCCGGAGGCGATCAGCAAGCCACCCGAGTCGTCCCGCACCAGCGCGGCGGGCCGAGCGGCGCCCTCGAACGCGAGCCGCCGCGCCTCGGCCCCCACCGGCAGCCCCCACAGCCGCGTCGCGGGCGACTCCGCCACCGGGACGTAACCCACCGCCAAGTCGGCGATGCGGTTCTTGCGCAGCAACCGCAGCACCACCGCGGCGAGATCGGCATCGGTACCCTCGACCACGACTCGCCCGGGGCCGTCGGGCAAGAGCGCATCGACCTCGGCCTTCCCGGGAGCGGGAGAGACGAAGTGCCACGCTGCGTCACCGCACGCACGCGTGGTGTCATCGTTGTTTGTGCAGCACAGTGCAGTGGTACTCACGTTTCGCTCCTGGTTTACCCTGATCGACCGGCATCAGTGTCGCGTCGAAGCGGGAAGTCGCTCGCGCGGACCCACAGTCCAGGTTGGAGTTTCACATGCCGGCGATCGTGCTGATCGGAGCCCAGTGGGGCGACGAGGGCAAGGGCAAGGCGACCGACCTGCTCGGTGAGCAGGCGCAGTGGGTCGTGCGCTACCAGGGCGGCAACAACGCGGGTCACACCGTGGTGCTGCCCGACGGGCAGGACTTCGCGCTGCACCTCATCCCGTCCGGGATCCTCACGCCCGGCGTGACGAACGTGATCGGCAACGGCGTCGTCGTCGACCCGGGCGTGCTGCTCGACGAGCTCGCCGGCCTGGAGGAGCGCGGGGTGGACACCTCGCGGCTGCTGCTGTCCGCGGACGCGCACATGATCATGCCGTACCACGTGGCCATCGACCGCGTCACCGAGCGCTACCTGGGCAAGAAGCAGATCGGCACCACCGGCCGCGGCATCGGCCCCGCCTACCAGGACAAGGTCGCCCGCGTCGGCGTCCGCGTCCAGGACCTGCTCGACGAGAAGATCCTGCGGCAGAAGGTCGAAGCCGCGCTGGAGTTCAAGAACCAGCTGCTGGTCAAGGTCTACAACCGCCGCGCGCTCGACGCCGACGAGGTCGTCGACACCGTGCTGGAGCAGTCCGAGCGCTTCGCCGGGCGCATCGCCGACACGAAGCTGCTGGTCAACGAGGCGCTGGAGCGCGGCGAGACGGTGCTGCTGGAAGGCTCGCAGGGCACGCTGCTCGACGTCGACCACGGCACCTACCCGTTCGTGACCTCGTCGAACCCGACCTCCGGCGGCGCGTGCGCGGGCTCCGGCATCGGGCCCACCCGGATCAACGCCGTGATCGGCATCCTGAAGTCGTACACCACCCGCGTCGGTGCGGGCCCGTTCCCGACGGAGCTCACCGACGACGCCGGCGAGAACCTCCGCAAGCAGGGCGGCGAGTTCGGCGTCACCACCGGGCGCTCGCGGCGCACCGGCTGGTTCGACGCGGTGATCGCGCGCTACGCGACGCGCGTCAACGGCATCACCGACTACTTCCTGACGAAGCTCGACGTGCTCTCCGGGCTGGAGACCATCCCCGTGTGCGTCGCCTACGACGTCGACGGGCAGCGCGTCACCGAGATGCCGATGACGCAGACCGGCGTGCACCACGCCGTGCCCGTGTACGAAGAGATGCCCGGCTGGTTCGAAGACCTCAGCGGCGCGCGCAGCTTCGAAGACCTGCCGACCAACGCGCAGAACTACGTGCTGCGCCTGGAAGAACTGGCCGGTGCCCGCATCTCCGCGATCGGCGTCGGCCCCGGACGCGACCAGACGATCGTCCGCCACACGATGGCGTGAGGGTCCTTTCGGGCGTGAACGGGCGTTGCTCGCTGCGCTGCCTCATCAGCGAGCAACGCCCGCGAAGGGCGCAGCCACCTCGCGGCGAAGCCGTGCAGTGAGACGGGCGAAGCCACGCCTGCCTTGCGGCCGAAGGCCGTGCCTGTATTCGCGCAGCGAATAGCCCACGTCACAAAGCCGACCACCCGCGGGTTCTCAGCGGCTTCCTCGCGAGGACGGCTTTTTCCCTCGTGGCGGAGCCACTCGGGAAAAAGATCCCGCAGCGAGGAAGCCGCTGAGGTTCCGCTAAGCGACCACCAAAGCAGAACGAGCCGTGGAAGCACTCAGTAAACCCGGCATTCCACGCACCACAGCAACCACACGCCCAAACCCGGGAAGGCCTTAAAACCCGACACCACACGCCAAGCCGAGCAAGACTCCAAAGCCCGGCCACCAGAGCAACCCCCCGGCGATCACCGCCGCAAACTAAGACCGACCTTCTGGAATTCCTTGAGTTCCGAGTACCCGGTCTTCGCCATCGAGCGGCGGAGGCCGCCGAACAGGTTGATGGTGCCGAACGGGTCGCTGCTCGGCCCGAACAGCAGCGTTTCGAGGTCGGCGCCGGCGCCGGTGAAGCCGACGATCTCGCTGCGCGGCAGGTTCGGGTGCGCGGCGGCGGACGTCCAGTAGTAGCCCTGCGCCGGTGCCTCTTCGGCCTCGGTCAGCGCTTCGCCGAGCATCACCGCGTCGGCGCCGCACGCGATGGCCTTCGCGATGTCGCCGGAGTAGGACAGCGCCCCGTCGGCGAGCACGTGCACGTACCGGCCACCGGTCTCGTCGAGGTAGTCGCGGCGCGCGGCGGCGGCGTCGGCGATGGCGGTGGCCATCGGCACTCCGATGCCCAGGACCTGCGTGGTCGTCGCGGAGCGGGACTGGCCGAATCCGACGATCACTCCGGCGGCGCCGGTGCGCATCAGGTGCATCGCGGTGCGGTAGTCGCCCACGCCGCCTGCGATCACCGGCACGTCGAGGTCCGCGATGAAGCGCTTCAGGTTCAGCGGTTCGCCGTCGCGGGCGACGTGTTCGGCCGAGACGATGGTGCCGTGCACCATGAGCACTTCGACTCCGGCGGCCAGCAGGTCGGGGGTGAGCTCTTCGGCGTGCTGCGGGCTGACCCGCGCGGCGACCGTGACCCCGGAGTCCTTGATCTCCTTGATCGACTGGGTGAGCAGGTCGCGGCGCAACGGAGCCGCGTGCAGCTCCTGCAGCAGCGTGATGGCGGCGGCCGGGTCCTCGTTCTCCTCGGCGGTGCGCACGACTTCGAGCAGCTTCTCCTCGACGTTGGAGTGCCGCGCCCAGAGCCCTTCGGCGTTGAGCACGCCGAGGCCGCCGAGCTCACCGACGCGGATCGCGGTCGCCGGGGACACCACGGCGTCCGTCGGGTGCGTCACCAGCGGGATGTCGAACCGGTACGCGTCGATCTGCCAGGCCAGCGACACGTCCTGCGACGAACGGGTCCGCCGGGACGGGACGATCTCGATGTCCTCCAGGTCGTACCCCCGCATGGCCGTCCGGCCCATGCCGATCTCAACCAGATCCCGCACGTCAAGTCCTCCCTACCAGCACCACGGCACTCCAACGGAGCATTCTCTCTACTCCGGGCTCGGACCTCGCATCCGCCCCGGTCTTTCGGCTCCGGCGCCCGGTGCGTTCAGGCGTGCGGGGCAAGGCCCGCGACGGTCAGCCGGAACAACCTGTCGGCTTCGGCGGCGGCGTCGGCGCGGTGTTCGACGGCCAGCACGATGCCGACGATCACCGTGATCAGGTCGGCGAGGGCGATGTCCGCTCGCACCGCACCGTCGCGCACGGCGCGGTCCAGCAGCGGTGTTCCCGCTTCCTCCAGCGCTCCGGCGCAGGTGTTGCCCTGGACGGGGTCGGCGTCGGGTCCCGCGTAGGACAGCGCGACCGCCAGGCCGCGGACGGTGGCGCAGTAGGCGACCACTTCGTCGAGCCAGCGCAGTAGCGCGTCGCGGCCGTCGGGCGCATCGGTCAGCTCGGCGGCGCGACGGCTCAGCGCGTCGATGCGGCTGTGCGAGACCGCTTCGAGCAGGGCGCGGCGCGTGGGGAAGTGCCTGCGCACGGTCGCCGATCCGACTCCGGCGGTGCGGGCGATCTGCTCCAGGGACGCTTCGGCGCCGCGGGCGGCGACCTCTTGTTCGGCCACGGCGAGGATGCGGGCGTGGTTGCGCCGGGCGTCCGAGCGCTGCGCGCCGGTCACGGCGTCACCTCCTGCTTCACAAAACGGCGGGGTCCGCCGTATCGTACGGGAGCACAAACGGCGGGCCCCGCCGTTTTTCTCCCGAGGAGCAGCATGCCGACCCAACCCGCACCCGTCCTGGTCTCCGGCGCCACCGGCAGGCAGGGCGGAGCCACCGCCCGCGCCCTGCTCGCCGCGGGCGTTCCCGTCCGCGCCCTGGTGCGCGACCCCGAGGCCGAACGCGCCGCCGCGGTGCGCGCGCTCGGAGCCGACCTGGTGACCGGCGACCTCCGCGACCGCGACTCCCTGGCACCGGCGGTCGACGGCGTCCGCGCGGTCTTCTCCGTGCAGCTGCCCGAACTCACCGCGGACGGCTTCGACTTCGACGGGGAGATCACGCAGGGCACCAACCTCATCGAAGCGGCCCGCGCCGCCGAGGTGGCGCAGTTCGTGCACACCTCGGTCAGCGGCGCCGGTCAGCACACCGAGGTGCCCGGCATGGCCGAAGGCCGGTGGGGAGTGGCGCGCAGCCTGGGCGCCAAGAGCGCGATCCAGGATCGGGTCCGCGAAGCCGGTTTTCCCAGCTGGACGCTGCTCAAGCCCGCCTTCTTCATGGCGAACTTCCTGCCCTCGATGGGCTTCCTGTTCCCGCGCGGCGTCGAAGGCGGCCTGGTCAGCGTCCTCAAGCCGGACACCCGCCTGTCCCTGATCGCGACGGCGGACATCGGGGCCGCGGCGGCCGCCGCGATCGCCGAGCCGACGCGGTTCCACGAGGTCGAACTGGAACTGGCGGGCGACTTCCTGCCGATGGAGCGGATCGCCGAAGTACTCTCCGGCGCGCTCGGCGTCCCGCTGGCGGCCCCCGACATGACCGAGGCCGAAGCACTGGCCGCCGGGATGCCGGGCATGGGCGCCACCCACGACTACCTGAACGCGGTCGGCCAGCCGGCCCGCCCCGAGTTCGCCGCCGAACTGGGCCTGCCCACCACCGCGTTCGAGCAGTGGGCGGCGGAACACCTGCGCGCGGGCGCGTGACCCGCGAGCGAGGGGCTCGGGAACCGATCGGCTCCCGAGCCCCCGCGCCTCACCGGGTCGTGTAGTTCGGCGCTTCCACCGTCATGGTGATGTCGTGCGGGTGCGACTCCTTGAGCCCCGCCGCCGTGATCCGCACCAGGTTCGCCCGCTGCAGCTCGGCCACGGTGGACGCCCCGGTGTAGCCCATCCCGGACCGCAGGCCGCCGACGAGCTGGTCCACGACCTGCGACAGCGGCCCGCGGAACGGCACGCGGCCCTCGATGCCCTCCGGCACCAGCTTGTCCTCGGAGAGCACGTCGTCCTGGAAGTAGCGGTCCTTCGAGTAGGACTTCGACTGCCCGCGGGTCTGCATCGCGCCGAGCGACCCCATGCCCCGGTAGACCTTGAACTGCTTGCCGTTGACCAGCACCAGGTCACCGGGCGACTCCGCGGTGCCCGCGAGCAGGCTGCCGAGCATGACGCTGCTGGCCCCGGCCGCGATCGCCTTCGGGATGTCCCCGGAGTACTGGATGCCGCCGTCGCCGATCAGCGGGACACCGGCCGGGCGGCACGCCTGGTCGGCCTCGTAGATCGCGCTGATCTGCGGCACGCCCACCCCGGCCACGACGCGGGTCGTGCAGATCGAGCCGGGCCCGACGCCGACCTTCACCGCGTCCGCCCCGGCGTCC
>NZ_JBSFWJ010000073.1:0-32034 GCF_053592695.1 Saccharopolyspora sp. NPDC002578
CCCGCTTACCGCTACGGGCTCGCGCTGGGCTTGGAGAAATCAGAATTCGCGGTGCAGGAGTCCGCTCCGGCGGACGCGCCGGACACCGGCGAGTGCTCGGGAAAAAGATCCCGCAGCGAGAAGGAAGCTGAGGTTCCGCCACCCGACCACCACGCCAAACCGAACGCCGGAGCAACGACTCAGGCGTCGAGTTCAGCCATGACCTCGTCTGAGGCGTCGAAGTTCGCGTAGACGTTCTGCACGTCGTCGCAGTCCTCCAGCGCGTCGATCAGCTTGAAGACCTTGCGCGCGCCCTCGACGTCGAGCGGGACGTTGACCGAGGCCAGGAAGCTGAGCTCCGAGGAGTCGTACTCGATCTCGGCCGCCTGCACCGCTTTGCGCACTTCGACCAGGTCGGTCGGCTCGCACAGCACTTCGAAGCTCTCGCCGAGGTCGTTGACCTCTTCGGCACCGGCTTCCAGGACCGCGCCGAGCACGTCGTCCTCGGTCAGGCCGTTCTTCGGCACGATCAGCACGCCGCGCCGGGAGAACATGTAGGACACCGATCCGGCGTCGGCCATCGATCCGCCGTTGCGGGTCATCGCGGTGCGGACTTCGCCCGCCGCGCGGTTCTTGTTGTCGGTCAGGCACTCGACCAGCACGGCGACGCCGTTCGGGCCGTAGCCCTCGTACATCAGGGTCTGCCAGTCGGCGCCGCCCGCCTCTTCACCGCCGCCGCGCTTGCGGGCCCGTTCGATGTTGTCGACCGGCACCGAGTTCTTGCGCGCCTTCTGCATGGCGTCGTAGAGCGTCGGGTTGCCGTCCGGGTCTCCCCCGCCGGTGCGCGCCGCGACCTCCACGTTCTTGATCAGCTTCGCGAAGAGCTTGCCGCGCTTGGCGTCGACGGCGGCCTTCTTGTGCTTGGTGGTCGCCCACTTGGAGTGGCCGCTCATCTTTCCTCCGTCTTTCCACGCCGCGCCAGGCGAGACCGAGGCCTTCAGCCTGCGCGAACGGTGTGCACGAAATGCCGGTGCACGCGCTCGTCGCCGCGGACCAGCTCCGGGTGGAAGCTGGTGGCGAGCACGCGCCCCTGCTGAACCGCGACGATCCTACCGGCGGCGGGCTGGTCGCCTGATCCGCGCGGGGTGACCTCGGCGAGGACCTGGACTCCCGGGCCGATCCGCTCCACCCAGGGGGCGCGGATGAACACCGCGTGGACCGGCCCTGCCACGCCGGTGAAGTCGAGGTCGGCTTCGAACGAGTCGACCTGCCTGCCGAAGGCGTTGCGCCGCACGGTCATGTCCAACGCGCCGAGCGGGGTCACGCCCGCTTCCGCGGCTCCGGGCACGTCGTCGGCGAGCAGCACCATCCCCGCGCACGAGCCGTACGCGGGCAGACCGGCCGCGAGGCGTTCCCGCAACGGTTCGAACAGCTCGAAGGAGTGCAGCAACCGGCTCATGGTCGTCGACTCCCCGCCCGGCAGCACCACGCCGTGCAGGTCCGCGAGTTCTTCGGGCCTGCGCACCGGCTTGGCCACCGCGCCGCTGCGGTCGAGCGCGGCGAGGTGTTCGGCGACGCCCCCTTGCAACGCGAGGACGCCGATCACGGGTGCTGCGGTGGACACCCCTCGATTGTCGTGCACTTCTGCTGCTCCGTTCATCCCACCCCGGCCAGCCGCAGCACCGCCGTGACGGCGGCGGCGACCAGCACCACCAGTACGAACGGCGCCCCGCGGAACGCGAGCACGCCGGCGATCACGACGCCGCCGACCCTGGCGACGCCGGCGAATCCTCCTGCTTCCACCGCGGCGCCGGTGGCGACGAACGCGGCGAGCAGCACGGTCGCGGCGATGCCCAGCAACCGCTCCCAGCGCTGCGAGATCGTGATCCGCCTGCGCAGCAGCGGTCCGGCCAGCCGCAGCGCGTAGGTCCCGGCGGCCAGCACGAGCACGACGGCCGGGTTCACGCCGCGACCTCCTGCTCCGGTGAGCGCCGCACGGGCAGCGCGAGGGCCACGCCGAGCAGCGCGACCATCACCGGCATCCCGGCGGGCAGCACCGGTGTGGTCACCAGCGCGAGCACCACCCCGGCGAGCACCGCGCGCAGCGTCGGCGCGTCGCGCAGCGCGGGCACGAGCAGCGCGAGGATCGCGGCGGGCAGCGCCGCGTCCAGGCCGAGCGCGTTCGGGTCGCCGACCACTTGCCCCAGCAGGCCGCCGAGCAGCACCGATGGCACCCAGGTGACGTACAGCGCGGCTCCGGTGATCCAGTAGGCGCGGCGCCGCCGGTCGGGGGCGGTCTCGGCGAGGGCGAACGCGACGGCTTCGTCGACCATCAGGTGGCTGCCGAGCAGCCGTCGCCAGCCGGTGCCGATCAGGTCGCCGACGGCCAGCCCGTACGGGAAGTGCCGGGAGTTGAGCAGCAGGCCGCCCACGACCGCGGTCGCCGGGGCGGCGCCGCCGGTGAGCAGGCCGACGAGCATGAATTCGGATCCGCCCGCGAACACCACGGCGGCGGTGAACGTGATCAGCCAGACCGGCACTCCCTTGGTCACCGCGATGGCACCGAGCGAGACGGCGACCACGGCGAGCGCCGGGATCAGCGCCGCCAGGTCCCTGATCAGCTTGTCCTTCCACAACGAACGCATCGTTCGCCATAACGACCTCATGGTCCGATATACTGAACACCAGCCCGAGCGTTCGTCAAATCGAACGCGACGACCGATATGACGAACGGCAGCCATGACCTCACCGTTGGAGATCATCTCCGCGGCGCTGCGCCGCGAACGCACCCGCGCCGGACTGACGCTGTCCGAACTGGCCAAACGCGCCGGCGTGGCGAAGTCCACGCTCTCCCAGCTCGAATCGGGCTCCGGCAACCCCAGCGTGGAGACGCTGTGGGCGCTCGGCTTGGCGCTGGGCGTGCCGTTCAGCAGGCTCGTCGAGCAGCGCGCTCCGCAGATCCGCGTCGTGCGCGCCGGCGAGACGATGCTGATCCGCTCCGAGCACTCCCCCTTCGCCGCCGCGATGATCTCGGCGTGCCCCAGCGGAGCCCGCCGCGACCTGCACCTCATCGAGGCGCAGCCCGGCAACGCCCGCCGCGCCGACGGCCACCTGCCGGGCACCGTGGAGCACCTGCTGATCACCGCGGGCCGGCTCCGGGCGGGCCCGGAGGAGGCGCAGGTCGAGCTCGCGCCCGGCGACTACGCCTCCTTCGCGGGCGACGTCCCGCACACCTACGAGGCCCTCGAACCCGACACCACGGCGGTCCTGCTCATGGAGCACGTGTGACCACCAGGGCCGCGATTTCGCGAGAAATCGAACGCGCCCCGCGTGTCGGACACCCCATGTGGACAACCATTCACCCTGGTCATGGGCCCGCTGGAGCCCGAGATCGGCGATCTTGCCACGTTCAGATGGTTCAATTTCTCGCGAAATTGCGGGAATCGTCCACAACGCGACACCCGGGGCGGGGCGAGGGCGTCACCAACCGCGCTGGGCGTAGCGCTGGTCCGCCGGGAGCGATTCGACGTTGAGGCCGACCATGGCCTCGCCCAGGCCGCGGGAGACCTTCGCGATGACGTCCGGGTCGTCGTAGAAGGTCGTGGCCTTCACGATCGCCTCGGCGCGCTTGGCCGGGTCACCGGACTTGAAGATGCCGGAGCCGACGAACACGCCCTCCGCGCCGAGCTGGCGCATCATCGCCGCGTCCGCCGGGGTGGCCAGGCCGCCCGCGGTGAACAGCACGACCGGCAGCTCGCCCGCCGCCGCGACCTCCTGGACCAGCGAGACCGGGGCGCGGAGCTCCTTGGCCGCCGCGTACAGCTCCTCGCCGTCGAGGGTGCCGAGCCGCCGGATCTCGGCGCGGATGGCGCGCATGTGCCGGGTCGCCTCGACGACGTTGCCGGTGCCAGCCTCGCCCTTCGATCGGATCATCGCGGCGCCCTCGGCGATGCGGCGCAGCGCTTCGCCGAGGTTCGTGGCCCCGCAGACGAACGGCGCGGTGAACGCCCACTTGTCGATGTGCAGCGCTTCGTCGGCGGGGGTGAGCACCTCGGATTCGTCGATGTAGTCGACGCCGAGCGATTGCAGCACCTGGGCTTCGACGAAGTGCCCGATGCGCGCCTTGGCCATCACGGGGATGGAGACCGCCTCGACGATGCCGTCGATCATGTCCGGGTCGGACATGCGGGCGACGCCGCCCTGGACGCGGATGTCGGCGGGCACCCGTTCGAGGGCCATCACGGCGACCGCCCCGGCGGCTTCGGCGATCTTCGCCTGCTCCGGGGTCACGACGTCCATGATCACCCCGCCCTTGAGCATCTCGGCCATGCCCCGTTTCACTCCGTCGGTGCCGGTGGCCTGCGCGGTGGCTGCGGTGTCGGTCAACGTCTGCCTTCCCTCTGGTCCGGTGCGGCGGTGGGGAGCGCCGCGTGCACCGTCGACGGTAGGCGCGAACTGGACCACTTCCACGGTCCACTCACCCGGTTTCCCAGTAGTCCACTTCGCGTTCCGCCGAACATCGTCGGTGGTGAACGGCATTGCACGCGCCGTCACTCGGGTGTGTGATCGGTGACACACGACACCGTCCGAGGGGGCAGCGATGGGCAGCAAGCAGAGCGTTCCGGGAGTGCAGGCCGCGCCCGCTCCCACCGATCCGGCGACGATCCGCAACGTCGTCCTGGTCGGCCCGTCCGGCGCGGGCAAGACCACCTTGGTGGAGGCGCTGCTGACCGCGACCGGCACCATTCCGCGCAACGGTTCGGTCGTGGAGGGCACCACGGTGTGCGACCACGACAGCGCCGCCATCGAGCAGCAGCGCTCGGTCGCGCTCTCGGTGGCCCCGGTGCGGCACGACGACCACAAGATCAACCTCATCGACACGCCCGGCTACGCCGATTTCGTCGGTGAGCTGCGCGCCGGCCTGCGGGCGGCCGACGCGGCGCTGTTCGTGGTGGCCGCCGCCGAAGGCGTCGACGCGGCCACCCGAGCGATCTGGCACGAGTGCGCCCAGGTCGACATGCCGCGTGCCGTGGTGCTGTCCCGGCTGGACCAGCACCGGGCTGACCCGGACACCGCCCTGGAGTCCTGCCGGGAAGCGTTCGGGGCCGGTGTGCTGCCGCTGCACCTGCCGCTGCGCGGGGCGGACGGCACCTTCACCGGCCTGATGGGCGTGCTCACCGGCACCACCTCGGGCACGGGTTCACCGCGCGAGCGCGAGCGGGAACGCGCCGAGCTCATCGAGGCGATCATCGCCGAGAGCGAGGACGAGTCCTTGATGGACCGCTACGTCGCGGGCGAGCGGATCGAGGAGGCGACGCTGATCCGCGACTTGGAGACCGCGGTCTCCCGCGGCGGCTTGCACCCGGTGCTGCCGGTGTGCGCCGCCACCGAACTGGGCCTGCCGGAGCTGCTCGACGGGCTGATCCGCGGTTTCCCGTCGCCGCTGGAACATCCGGCTCCGGAGTTCACCGACCCGCGCGGCCGGGGTCCGCGCAGGCTGGACCCGGATCCGGCGGGTCCGCTGGCCGCGGAGGTCGTGCACACCTCCGTCGACTCCTACGTGGGCCGGGTGTCGCTGGCCAGGGTGTTCTCCGGGACGTTGCTGCCGGAGCGGGCGGTGCACGTCTCCGGGCACGGCATGGCCGAGCGCGGGCATCCGGACCACGACGAGGACGAGCGGGTCGCGCACCTGTACTCCCCGCTGGGCTCGGGCCTGCGGGAGGTGTCGCGGTGCGTGGCGGGCGACCTGTGCGCGCTGACGAAGCTCGGCTCGGCCGAAACGGGCGACACGTTGTCCGATCCGGCGGCGCCGCTGCTGCTGTCGCCGTGGCCGATGCCGGAGCCGCTGCTTCCGATCGCCGTCGTCGCGCACAACCGCAGCGACGAGGAGGCGTTGGCGCGCAACCTGAACCGGCTCATCGCCGCCGATCCGAGCCTGCGCCTGGAGAAGGACTCCGAAACGCACCAGCTGGTGCTGTGGTGCATGGGCGAGGCGCACGCCGACGTCGTGCTGCAACGCCTGCGCGAGGGCGGCGCCGAGGTCGACACCGAGCCGGTGCGGGTGGCGCTGCGCCAGACGTTCGGGCAGGCCGCGAAGGGCCACGGCAAGCACGTGAAGCAGTCCGGCGGCCACGGCCAGTACGCGGTGTGCGACATCGAGGTGGAGCCCGCGCCGCGCGGCACCGGCGTCGAGTTCGCCGACCGCGTCGTGGGCGGCGCCATCCCGAAGCAGTTCATCACGAGCGTGGAGAAAGGCGTTCGCGCGCAGGTGGAACGCGGCTTGGAGGACGGCGTCCCGCTGGTGGACCTGAAGGTCACGCTGGTCGACGGCAAGGCGCACAGCGTGGACTCGTCGGACGCCGCGTTCCAGACCGCCGGGGCGCTCGCGCTGCGCGCCGCCGCCGAGCAGGCCGGGCTGGTGACGCTGGAGCCGATGGACGCGGTGGCGGTGTTCATCCCGGACGAGCACCTGGGCGTGGTCCTGGGCGATCTGTCCAGCCGCCGCGGCAAGGTCGTCGGCACCGAGCCGGACGAGGCCGGCTGGACCGTGGTGCGCGCCCACGTCCCCTCCAGCGAACTGGTCCGCTATTCGATCAACATCCGCTCGCTCAGCTCCGGCAGCGCCACCTTCACCCGCCACTTCGAACGCTACGACCCGATGCCCACCTGACCGGGTGATCCACATGCGTTCCGAGTGGAGCGAACGGACCGATCGACCAATCTGATGGGGCGAACAGTCCGTTCACCCCGGCCAACGCGAGGCACCGAGCCCCCGTCGGTCTGGAAGAAGGCGGACGGCTCGGATGCAGGAGGTCATCGAAGGACTTCGCCGCAGTCACCCGAGGAGGCCCGAATGACGTCGATCTGCGCCGAGTACTGGCACTCGTATCCGCACACCGGGCGAGCGGAAAGCCGGGCGATCAGTTCAATGGCGGAACTCGACGCACTGCTCGATGCGATGCGACGCGGCCGCATCAGTGCTCTGGCGTTGTTCTCCGGTGATCAGCAACTGGTGGCGGGAGCGTTCGACGACGGCACCGGAGCGGTCGCGATGTCGGGGCCAGGCGGGACCTGCTTCACCGACGGCACCGGGCCGGAACGATCGAGCTCGTTCTTCCAAACGGACTTCCCTTCTGATGTCCGCGTCTCGGCGCACGCGGTTCGGACGGTGCTGCTCGATTTCCTCGCTGTTGGAAAGCGTTCCGACGCGGTCGGCTGGAAGGCCGCACCCGCACCGGAGATCACGAGCGCGGAGCGGGCGGAGTTCGCTGCGATCTTCGACGACCGATCGGGCGGGAAGTGATCGATCTCAGTGATGCGCTCGCCCCTATGGCGGACGCATCGGCCATCGTGCGTCGTCCACTCCGCTTCGCCTGGGGCACTCGATGAGGGGACCGTCGATCCGCGAGCTGGATTGCTCGACCTCGAACTGCACGACGTCGAGGGCGCGATCGTGCAGATCCGCAAGCTCGATAGCCGAAGGCAGGACTCCGAGGCCGGGATCGCTTGGTTCGTCCAGCATGGCGCGGATGCACAAGAAGGCCTGGTCATAGGTGTTCGCGGAACGGCCGGTGCCGTGCAGTGGTACAGCGCGAGCGAACTGCTGCAGCCGGCGCGCGGGACCAACACAGCCTCCGTGGACTACTTCACGGGTCCGACCGGTGATCACTACCCGGTCTCGCCGGGCGGGGAGATCGCCGTGGAGACCGCGTTCGAAGTCCTGCGCGAATTCGCCGCGACTCGTCGCCTCCCGGACTGCATCGAATGGCGAGCAGACGACTGAACCCGGCTCACTCGTCGTCGGTGTCGGACTCCGGTTCGGCGTCGGGTTCGGGGACGGCGGGCGGCGGCGGGGCGACCGGCTGGACGTTGAGCTGGGTCTGCGGATTGCGGGTGTAGGCGCGGGCCTGGTCCGAGGTGAGGTGGTCGGCGATCAGGCCCCACGGGACCTTGCCGCCGGAGGACGGGTACCGCATCCACACCGCGTACTCGTCGGCTTCGGTGGGCGGGAAGGTGACCGGCGGGACCGGGTCGGCGGCGGCCTCGGATTCGGCGGCTTCGACGTCCCACAGCGCGGTCTTGCGGAAGACCTCCACGGTCTCGGCGGGAACCGCCGAGGCGAGGGGGAACCAGTCGAACTGCCCGCTCGCCCACGCCCGGATGCGCACGTCGTAGCCCGTCGAACCCACTGGATCACCCTCCTCGCGACCGCACACCTGCCGTGAGCAGCCTATCCAGCGCGTTCCGCGTCCTGCCGCCCGCTCCGGTCAGAGCGAACGCACGAACGCCGCCCACACGCCGCTGTCGAACAGCAGCGCCGGACCTGAGGGGTTCTTCGAGTCGCGGACCCCGACCACGGCCTGTCCAGGGGCGACTTCGACGCAAGCACCACCGCCCTGCCCGCTCCGGCTGCTCTTGCGCCAGTGAAGCCCAGCTAAGCCCGACGTATTCGAGGTGTGGCGCCCAGTTGTCATGCGAGATCCTTTGCCAGTTCGCGGAGGAACACTTCAGAGTCCGTGATCGACAGCGCCTTCATTGTCAGCTCTTCGAACACCTGGCGGAAGCTCTCCACCTCAGCGACCTCTTCGAGGCAGGTGCCCCCGGCCTGGTTCTCGACATAGACGACACCCCGATCATCGGCATTCGCGAAGTCGAGCAGGTGGAACGATCCGAGTTGCCCTCGATGCGGCCCGCGATCAAAAGTCATGACCTGCACGATCACGTGCGGGCTGGCGCAGAACTCCAGCAGGTGCTGGATCTGCTCGACCATGACCCGCTCACCACCGATCACGCGCCGGAGAGCGGCCTCATCGATGATCGCGTGCATGAACAACGGCAGATCTTCCCTGGTGAGCGCGTCACGCCGACGGAGTCGCGCTTCGGCTTGCTTCGCCAGTCGCTCCTCCGAGACGGACAGATCGTCACCGAGCACGGCCTCCGCGTAGGCCCGCGTCTGCAGGATGCCCGGGATGAAGCCGAGATCCCATTCGCGGATCTCGCTGGCTCCCCATTCGAGCCCGACGTAGAGCGAGAACCAGTCCGGGATGGCTTGGTTTCCGTCCCACCAGCCCTTCTGCTTGGCGACATCGGCCAATTGCAGGTACCAGCCGATCCGTTCCGCCGGCACACCGAAGAACGGGAGCATGATCTCCAGGTCGGGACCGCTGATCGCGTTCCGCATGCTCTCCATGTGCGCGATCTTTCCTTGCGCGCAGCGCAGCCTGGCCGCCACGTCGCCTTGCTTCAAACCCGCGTTCTCGCGCAGCCGTCGGATCTCCTGCGCCAGCCAGCGGCGACCGACGGTCGGGCTGACGGGCTGCGCGGCCCCGGTTCCGGAACCGCTGCTGACGTCGCGCATTGATGCTCTCTTCCCCACCGTTGCTGGGCATGCTCGCCGACCGAGTCAACAAGATCACCCGGTCGTGATCTATGCGAGCAAGATTCACTAAGTAATCTTTACTGCACTGTCAGTGATCGTGCGAATGCACAACGTACTGACTCGATCCGACGACCCGATCACCAGGAGGTACACCCATGCGCTGCGGCATCGCGCTCTACGAGATCCGCCAGCCCGGCTCGGTCGGCGCGTACGAAGAGCTGGTCTGCCTCGCCGAACTCCCCGGAGACGAGGAGCTCCAGGTCTGGGAGGAATGCTTGACGGCGTGGGGATTGGCCAAGCTGCGCGCGCACGACTGCCGGTTCGGGATGTACTTCGCCGCGCTGCTGCCGCTCGACGAGCGCGGCGAGCCCGACGGAAAAGCAGCGGACGACCTGCTCGAACTGGACCGGTTGCCGGTGGAGCGGCACTTCACGTGGTCCGGCTACGTGGAGCTGGTGCCCGCCTGAACCGCGGCGGCGCGGAGGCGCTGGACGACGGTGAACGCGGACAGCACCGCCAGCACCCACACCGCGACGTCCAGCACGTACGGCAGGCCGAGGCCGTGCAGCCCGGTGCCGACGAGGACGAGCACGAAGCGTTCGGCGCGCTCGGCGAGGCCGCCGTCCGCGCTGAGCCCGTTGGCTTCGGCGCGTGCCTTCACGTACGAGGTGACCTGCGCGCCCACCAGGCAGATCAGCAGCCCGGAACCGAGCACCCGATCGTCGGCGACGACCAGCGCCCACCACACCAGGGAGCCGAACAGAGCGCCGTCGGCGATGCGGTCGCAGCTCGCGTCGAGCACGCCGCCGAACTCCGAGGACGTGCCGCCCGCCCGCGCCATCGCGCCGTCGAGGACGTCGAACAGCAGGAACACGGTGACCACGACGGTGCCGACGAACAGCTCGCCGCGGGGGAAGAACCACAGCGCGGACGCGACGCTGGCGACCGTGCCGATGATCGTCACCATGTTGGGGGTGAGACCGACGCGGACCAGCGCGGCGCCGAGCGGGTGCGTCCAGCGGGAGATCGAAGCCCGCGCGAAGATGTTGAGCATCGCCTGTTCTGCCAGCCGCCTTGCGCACCGAGTTCGTCGTGCCTGTTCCGTCGCAGAGTATCCGGAACCGCCGGGGTGGCCGGACGGCAGGCGACCCGCCGCAACTCCGTGAATCAGATCACAACCCGGAATGGTTGAAGGTTCAACACCGTTACCGGAAGCGGAAACCCCTCCGCATCTGCTTCAGGAGAACGTCTATGAGCACCGCTACCACGATCCCCGGTTACGTCGTCGGCACCTGGGACATCGACAGCGTGCACTCCGACATCGAGTTCACCCTGCGCCACCTCGGCGTCGGGCGTTCCCGGGGCCGCTTCGACGGCTTCGGCGGCGAGATCGTCACCGCCGAGAACCCGCTGGACTCCACGGTCACCGCGAACATCGACCCCGCGACGATCAACACCGGCAACGGGGACCGCGACGCGCACGTGCGCAACAGCGACTTCCTCGACGTCGAGAACTTCCCGAAGGCGGGCTTCCGCTCCACCGGCATCCGCCCGGACGGCAGCGACTACATCATCGACGGCGAGTTCACCCTGCACGGCGTGACCAAGCCGGTGTCGCTGGCGGCCGAGATCGGCGGCTTCGCCGACAACGGCCAGGGCGGCACGCTGCTCGGCATCTCCGCGTCCACCACGCTCAACCGCACCGACTTCGGCGTCGGCCCCGAGGGCGGCGCCATGCTGGGCGAGAAGGTGAAGATCACCCTGGAGATCGAGGCGAACCTCCGGGCCGAGTGAGACTCACCCGAACACGACGAAGGCCGAGGACGCGGGGTGCGTCCTCGGCCTTTCTCGTGCGGGCTCAGTCCCGCCAAGCCTCCGCGAGCAGGCGGCGGGTGTCGCCGAGCAGCTGCGGCAGGACCTTCGTGTGGCCGATGACCGGCATGAAGTTCGCGTCGCCGCCCCAGCGGGGCACCACGTGCTGGTGCAGGTGCGCGGCGATGCCCGCACCCGCCACCGGACCCTGGTTGAGACCGATGTTGAAGCCGTGCGGGGCCGAGACCTCGCGGATCACCCGCATCGCGCGCTTCGTGAACACCGCGACCGCCGTCGTCTCCGCCTCGGTGAGCTCCGTGTAGTCGGCGACGTGCCGGTACGGCAGCACCATCAGATGGCCGGGGTTGTACGGGTACAGGTTGAGGATCGCGAAGACCAGCTCGTCGCGGGCCACGATCAGCGTGTCCTCGTCCGGCAGTCCCGACTCCAGCAAGCGGCAGAACGGGCAGCCTTCGCTGGCCTCGCCCTCCGGCTTGTTCTCGCCCTGGATGTAGGCCATCCGGTGCGGGGTCCACAACCGCTGCAGCGCGTCCGGCACGCCGGTGCCGCGCTGCTCCGAGAATCGGACCCCGCTGTCGTCGACGGGGCCGTCGCCGGCCGTCACGCCGTCTCCGCCTCGCCCGCCAGTTCCGCCTGGAAGATCTCCGCGGTCGGCGAGGCGTTCTCCCGGCGCTCCACCCAACGGCCCAGCGCGGACACCGCGTCCGCCACCGGCACCCCGTTGATCTGGGTGCCGTCGCGGAAGCGGAACGACACCGCGCCCGCCTCCACGTCCTTGCCGCCCGCCAGCAGCAGGAACGGCACCTTCTGCGTGGTGTGGGTGCGGATCTTCTTCTGCATCCGGTCGTCGCCGTGGTCCACCTCGGCGCGGATACCCTTGGCGCGCAACGCCTTCACCACGTCCTGCAGGTGCTCCGAGTGCTCGTCGGCGATCGGGATGCCGACCGCCTGCACCGGCGACAGCCAGGCCGGGAACGCGCCCGCGTAGTGCTCGGTGAGCACGCCGAAGAACCGCTCGATGGATCCGAACAACGCCCGGTGGATCTTGATGGGGCGCTGCTTGGTGCCGTCCGGCCCGGTGTACTCCAGGTCGAACCGGTCCGGCAGGTGGTAGTCGACCTGGATGGTCGACATCTGCCAGCTGCGGCCCAGCGCGTCCTTGGCCTGCACGGAGATCTTCGGCCCGTAGAACGCGGCGCCGCCCGGGTCCGCCACCAGCTCCAGGCCGGAGGACTCGGCCGCCTCGCGCAGCGCCTCGGTCGCCACCCGCCAGCTCTCGTCGTCGCCGACGTACTTCTCCTCGTTGCGGGTGGACAGCTCCAGGTAGAAGTCGTCCAGCCCGTAGTCGCGCAGCAGGTCCAGCACGAACGACAGCAGCGACTTGAGCTCGTCCTGCAGCTGCTCCGGCATGCAGTAGATGTGCGCGTCGTCCTGCGTCATGCCGCGCACGCGGGTCAAGCCGTGCACCACGCCGGACTTCTCGTAGCGGTACACCGAGCCGAACTCGAACATCCGCAGCGGCAGCTCCCGGTAGGACCGGCCGCGCGAACGGAAGATCAAGTTGTGGAACGGGCAGTTCATCGGCTTCAGGTAGTAGTCCTGGCCCTGCTTGCGCACCGCGCCGTTCTCGTCGAGCTCCTCGTCGAGGTGCATCGCCGGGAACATGCCGTCCTTGTACCAGTCCAGGTGCCCGGAGGTCTCGAACAGCGTGCTCTTGGTGATGTGCGGGGTGTTCACGAACTCGTAGTCGGCGGCCTCGTGGCGGCGCCGGGAGTAGTCCTCCAGCTCGCGGCGGATGATGCCGCCCTTGGGGTGGAACACCGGCAGCCCGGAACCGACCTCCTCGGGGAAGGAGAACAGGTCGAGTTCGGCGCCGAGCCTGCGGTGGTCGCGGCGCTCGGCCTCCGCCAGCCACTCCAGGTGCTCGGCCATCGCCTCCTTCGACTCCCAGGCGGTGCCGTAGACGCGCTGCAACTGCTGGTTGCTCTGGTCGCCGCGCCAGTAGGCGGCGGCGACGCGGGTGAGCTTGAAGGCGGGGATGAACTTGGTGTGCGGCACGTGCGGGCCGCGGCACAGGTCGCCCCACACGACCTCGCCGTGCCGGTCGATGTTGTCGTAGACGGTGAGCTCGCCCGCGCCGACCTCCATGACCTCGCTGGTGTCGACGTCCTCGCTGCCGGACTTGAGGTCGACCAGTTCCAGCTTGTACGGCTCGGCGGCCAGCTCCTCGCGCGCGGCCTCGATGGAATCCAAGCGGCGGCGGGAGAACTTCTGCCCGGACTTGATGAGCTGCTTCATGCGCTTCTCCAGCGCCTGCAGATCCTCCGGGGTGAACGGGCGCGCCACGTCGAAGTCGTAGTAGAAGCCGTCCTTGACCGGCGGGCCGATGCCGAGCTTCGCGTCCGGGAACTGCTGCTGCACGGCCTGCGCCAGCAGGTGGGCCGCGGAGTGCCGGATGACGCTGCGGCCCGCCTCGGTGTCGGCGGCGACCGGCTCGACCTCCACATCGGATTCGGGCGACCACGCCAGGTCGCGCAGCTCGCCCTCCTCGTCGCGGACCACCACGATCGCCTGCGCGCCCTGCGAGGGCAGGCCCGCCTCGGCCACGGCGGCGGCAGCGGTTGTGCCCGCCGGAACCTTCACCCTGGTGACCTGCTGGGCTTCGGACGGCTGAACGGACACGATTTCTCCTCGCGAAGGACGGTCGCCGAGCGGCGACCGGCGAATGTAGGCGGCTTGCACTTGCCCCCTCGATGCTATCGGCCGACCGCCACCCGATTTCCGCCCCTTCCCGGCGCGGGCGGGTCCTCGTGCCACCCGAGCGGCCGAGCCGGCGGGTCCGAGGGGCTCCTCAACCGAGGTCGCCGTCGGCGATCATCGCCTCGATCTCCATCGCCGAGGCCAGACCGCCCGCGCACGGACCGATCACGCCCTCCACGCCGAGCTTCCGCAGCCGGTTGGCCTGCTCGATGGTGCGCACGCCGTTGCCGACGACCGACAGCCCCAGCAGCTCCGCGGAACGGACCAGGCTGGACACGAGGTGCTCGTCCAGCGGATCCGGGCCGCCCGGTTCGGCGAAGCTGTTGAGGTAGTCACCGGTCAGCCGCACCGCGCGCAGCGGCAGGCCGCGCAGCCGGGCCACCTCCCGGTGGGCGTGGCCGAAGTCGTGCACCGCCAGCGTCAGGCCCATCTCGGCGAAGATCTCCAGCGCGTCGATCGGATCGCCGCGCTGGTCGAACAGCGCCGTCTCCGGCACTCCGACGATCAGCTTGCTGGCGGGCAGCCCCGCCGAACCGAGGATGCGGCGCATGTCGGCGACCAGCTCCGGGTCGCGCAGCTGCCGCGCCGAGAGCCCGACCGCCGCGACCGGGCCGCGGTCGCCGAACCGCTCCTGCCAGTGCACCGCGTGCGCGCACACCTGCTCCAGCATCCACGTCCCGAGCCGGGTGATCAGGCCCGTCTCCTCCGCGAGCCCGAGGAAGTCCTCCGCGTCCAGCTCGCCGAACTCCGGGTGGTCCCAGCGCAGGTGCGCCTGCACCCCCACGAGGGCGGCGGTGTCCAGCCACAGGACCGGCTCGTACTCCACGTACAGCTCGTGGTCGCGCAGCGCGCTCGGCATCGCCGAGGACAGCCGGAACCGCTCCTTCGCCTCCGCGTTGTGCGTCGGGTCGTAGAGCGCCCACTGCGCCCGGCCCTCGCTCTTCGCCCGGTACAGCGTGATGTCGGCGTCCTGCAGCAGCTCGTCGGGCCCGGTGTCGGCGACCGCGGTCTCCACGACGCCGACGCTGGCCGACGCCGTGAGCTGGTGGCCCCGCACCGACACGGGGCGGGTGACCTCGCCGAGCATGTGCTCGACGATCTCGACGAGCCGGGCCGCGCCCTGCGAGTCGGGGATGAGCACCACGAACTCGTCGCCGCCCATCCGCGCCGCCAGCCCGGACTCCATCGTGGCCAGCGCGTTGAGCCGCTGCGCCATCGCCCGCAGCAGCTCGTCGCCGACGGGGTGACCGAGGCTGTCGTTGATGGCCTTGAACCCGTCGAGGTCGAAGTAGCACAACCCGACCCGGCGACCCGGGTACGCCGGTTCCAGCGCCTCGTCCATGGTCGTCTTGAGCAGCGTCCGGTTCGCCAGGCCCGTCAGCGGGTCGTGGGTGGCCTGCCTGCGGAACTGCTCCTGGAGCATGTGCCGGTCGGTGATGTCCTCGTAGAGCAGCACCTGGTAGTCGGGCCGCTCCTGCGAGTCGCGCACCAGGGACGCCGAGACCTGCGTCCAGATGTGCGCGCCGTCCTCACCGCTGAGCCGCGTCTCGGACTGGAACCGGTCGACCTCGCCGACCGACAGCGCCTCGACGTGCTCCACCAGGTCGTCGACCCAGTCCGCGTCGGCGAGGTCGAAGACGCTGCGCCCCACGAGGTCCTGGCACACCGGCTCGAAGATGCCCTCCATCGGGGCGTTGACCTCTTCGATGGTGCCGTCGAGCGTGACGATGGCGATGCCCAGCGCGGACGAGGTGAACACCGCGCGGAACGACGCCTCGCTCGCGCGCAGCGCCTCCTCGGCGGCGTCCCTGGCCTGCAGCACGGCGCGCTTGATGACCTCCTGCTCGTCGAGGGTCTGCTCGCGCAGCTGCCCGGCGTAGCCGGCGGCCACCGAGCCGAGCACGACGACCGAGGTGGCGGGATCGGTCTCGGCCGCCCGCAGCTTCGGCAGTTCCGCCCCGAGCATCCACAACGTCCGGTCGAGGGCGGCGGGGCTGGTGAAGTGGATGCGCACCAGGCGCTCGCCGAGTTCGGCGGCGGCGTCGGCGGCCCGGTCGACGTCGTCCAGCGCGTCGAGGATCGCGTCGAGGTGGCCGCGCAGGAAGGACTCGATGTCGGCGCGGGCCATCGGGACGTAGCTGGTGCGGATGATCTCGCGGGTCCAGCGGCGGACGAAGTCCGCGCGCTCGGGTCGCTCGCCGTCGGTCATGATCCGGCACCGCCGGAATCGACCGTCCACGTCATCGCGCCTTTCGCGAGGATTCCGGAGGCGCCGCCTCGCATTCGGCATATTCCCGGCCTCCTCGAACGCCGCGCGCCGCGAACCGGGACTCCCGGGACGCGGCGCGATACCCCCTCGACCTCCGGTTCCGCCCGCACCGCGGGACACCCGGCGGCGGGTTCTTCGAGGTCCACACCATCAGGCAGCCGTTCCGGCCGCTGGTGCATCGTTGCCTCCTGAGTGCCGGCGTCCACGGTGGTCGGACCGACTAAAGTCGGTACTCTACAAGATCTTTTTCGGGTAGGGGCTTCAACGCTGCCCGTGATCGTACTGTGACGGTCCGCGTCCGGTCATCAATCGAAAAACCGATCCCCTACCCTCCCGAGCGAACCGCGCTATGAGGCTTCTCACCGTCCGCATTTCGAGATTTGCGGTAAGGGCAACCTAAGCTAGAGGGATCGGATCGCACCGCGCGCGCCGGGCCCGTCTCGGGACGCCCCGGAACCCGCCGCGGCGCGCCCAACCGGGCCCGGGGGCCGATCCCCCGGTGCCACCCGTGAAGTCGAGCAGGAGGACACGCATGACCCGCCCACTGCGAGTGGCGATCGTCGGGGCCGGCCCCGCCGGCGTGTACGCCGCGGACATCCTGACGAAATCCGAGACCCCAGTGGACATCGACCTGCTCGACCGGATGCCCGCTCCGTACGGGCTCATCCGCTACGGGGTCGCACCCGACCACCCTCGGATCAAGGGCATCGTCAACGCGTTGCGGCGGATCATGGAGAAGCCGGAGATCCGGTTCCTCGGTGGCGTCAACTACGGCGAGGACATCAAGCTCGACCAGCTCCAGCACCACTACGACGCGGTGATCTTCTCCACCGGCGCCGACAAGGACCGGGCGCTGGACATCCCCGGCATCGACCTCGCGCACAGCCACGGTGCCGCGGACTTCGTCTACTGGTACGACGGCTACCCCGAGGCGACCCGCGACTGGACGCTGGACGCCAAGGAAGTCGCCGTGATCGGCGCGGGCAACGTCGCGCTCGACGTGGCACGGGTGCTCGCGAAGCAGGCCGACGACCTGCTGAGCACCGAGATCCCGGACAACGTCTACCAGGGCCTGAAGAACTCGCAGGTCACCGACGTGCACCTGTTCGCCCGCCGCGGTCCCGCGCAGGCCAAGTTCACGCCGCTGGAGCTGCGCGAGCTCGACCACCAGCCGGGCGTGGAGCTCATCGTGCACCCGGAGGGCTTCGAGCTCGACGAGGCCAGCGAAGAGGCCATCCGCAGCAGCAACCAGGTCAAGACCATCGTCAAGACCTTCCAGGACTGGGCGCTGCGGGACCCGAAGAACGACACCCCGCGGCGGCTGCACTTCCACTTCCTGCGCGGCCCCGTCGAGGTCCTCGGCACCGACCGCGTCGAAGGACTGCGCACCGAGGTCATGGAGCTCACCGGCGACGGCAACGTGCGCGGCACCGGCGAGTTCGAGACCACTCCCGCGCAGGCCGTGTACCGCGCCGTCGGCTACCTGAGCTCGCCCGTGCCGGACGTGCCGTTCGACCACGGCACCGGCACCGTCCCGAACGAGGGCGGCCGGGTGCTCGACCTCGACGGCGACCACATCAGCGGCGTCTACACGACGGGCTGGATCAAGCGCGGCCCCGTCGGCCTCATCGGCCACACCAAGGGCGACGCGCTGGAGACCATCAACAACCTGCTGTCCGACCTGGACTCGATGCCCTCGGCCGAGGAGCCCGACCGCGACAGCGTGCTGCGGCTGCTGGAGGACAACGGCGTCCGCTACACGACCTGGGACGGCTGGAACCTGCTCGACGCGCACGAGCAGGCCCTCGGCGAGGCCCAGGGCCGCGAGCGCATCAAGGTCGTCGAGCGCGACGAGATGATCGACATCTCCCGCAAGGACGGCTGAGCACTCTCGCTCCCGAACGCGGCCCGCCGGTGCTCCCGGCGGGCCGTTTCGCGTTTCAGGGGCCGCGCGGGCCGTCAGCGGCGACGGTGGACCGAGACGGTGACCGAGGCCGTGACCGGAAACGGGGTGGGGAGTTCGGCGATGCGGGCCGGGAGGGATTCGGCGGTGTGCCAGGCGTTCGGGCCCATGCCGACGAGCGCGGCGATCTCCGCGACGTCCAGGTGCAGCGGGAACTCGCGGACGTGCGAGCTCACCGGCTCGAAGTGACCGGCGAGCTGGTCGGCGAGGCGCTGGGGTTTGCGCTCGTCGACGCTGAGCAGGTCCAGCGCGGACACCAGTTCGGCCAGGTGACCGGAGTTCGGCGTGACCACCAGCAGGTGCCCGCCCGGTCGCAGCACGCGGTGCGTCTCGGCGGGGTTGCGCGGGGCGAACGCGTTGAGCACCGAGCCGATCGCCGCATCCCGCACCGGCAACGCCTGCCAGGCGTCGGCGAGCACCGCCGACGCGCGCGGGTGCGCCTTCGCCGCGCGGCGGGAGGCGTACTTGGAGACGTCGAGTGCCACGCCCACCTCGTCCGGCACCCGGTCCAGCACGTGCGCCAGGTAGTGCCCGGTGCCCGCGCCGAGGTCCAGCAGCGGACCGCCGGTGTGCACGTCGGCGGTGTACTCGGCGAGCGCGTCGGCGATCGGGGCGTAGTGCCCGGCGGTCAGGAAGTCCGCGCGGGCGGCGACCATCTCGGCGGTGTCGCCCGGCCCGGGGGCGCCGCGTCCGCCCAGCAGGCTCACGTAGCCCTGCTTCGCCAGGTCGAACGCGTGGTTCGCGGGACAGCGCAAGGTGCGATCGGCCGGTTCCAGCCCACCACCGCAGTGCGGGCACGCCAGCAGCCGCGCGACTTCGTCCAACACTTTTCCGCCTCCCCTGCACCGAATCCTAGGTGGCGGCCTCGCCGCACCGCGGCTCGCACCTGGCCAACGCGAACAGCCCCCGAGGCCAACGGCTCGTTCGCCCGATTCCACCGGTCGCCTCCGCGGACGCCACTGGGCGAACGGGACCAGGCACACCGGGCGAAGCGATAGTCATCGGAGAAGCCGCACGGGTTGCGTGGTGCGGTGGCCGGGTGGGAACACTCCGGGACGAGGCCGGAGTGCGGAGGAGGCGTTGGTGGGCTCCTGGTACTGGGCGCCGGAGTACCGGCAGGCGCGCGCGGTCTGCGCGCACCTGGTCGCCGCCGTGTACCTGCTCGGCTTCGTCAACGCCCTGCGCCAGTTCCGCCCGCTGGCCGGGGAGCACGGGCTCACCCCCGCGCCCCGGTTCCTGCGGGCGGTGGGTTTCCGCCGCAGCCCGAGCCTGTTCCACCTGCACTACTCGGACCGCGCGCTCGGCGCGGTGGCGTGGGCCGGCGTGCTGCTGAGCTCCGCCGCGCTGCTCGGCGTGGTGAGCGCGTTGCCGCTGTGGGCGTGGACGCTGGTGTGGCTGGCGATGTGGGTGCTGTACCTGTCGATCGTCAACATCGGGCAGATCTGGTACGGCTTCGGTTGGGAGTCGCTGCTGCTGGAGGCCGGTTTCCTGGTGGTGTTCCTGGGCCCCGCGCACACCACTCCCCCGGCGCCGGTGCTGTGGTTGCTGTGCTGGCTGCTGTTCCGCGTGGAGTTCGGCCCCGGGCTGATCAAGCTGCGCGGCGACTCCTGCTGGCGTGATCTGACGGCGCTGCACCACCACCACGAGACGCAGCCGATGCCGGGGCCGCTCAGCCGCTTCTTCCACCGGCTGCCGGGTCCGCTGCACAAGGCCGAAGTGCTCGCGAACCACGGCACGCAACTGGTGGTGCCGTTCGCGCTGTTCGCGCCGCAGCCGATCGCGAACGTGGCGGCGGTGCTCATCGTGCTCACCCAGTGCTGGCTGCTGCTCAGCGGCAACTTCGCGTGGCTGAACCTGATCACGATCGCGCTGGCCTTCGCCGCGATGGACGACCGGCTGCTGCGCTTCCCCATCCCGGAGACGCGGGATTCGCCGCTGTGGCACCAGATCCTGGTCCTGGTGGTGGCGGCGGGAATGCTGGCGCTCGCCCACCATCCGGTGCGCAACATGATCGGCCGGAACCAGGTGATGAACCGCAGCTTCAACGCCCTGCACCTCGGCAACACCTACGGCGCGTTCGGCACGGTCACCCGCACCCGCTACGAAGTGGTCATCGAAGGAACATCCGACCGCAGCGGCGAATCCGGCTGGCGCGAGTACGAATTCCCCGGCAAACCAGGAGATCCGAACCGCAGACCACCGCAGGTAGCGCCGTACCACCACCGGCTCGGCTGGCTGCTGTGGTTCGTCGCCATCTCCCCGAACTACGGCCGATCCTGGCTCCCCACCCTCCTGCGAGCGTTGCTGCACGGCGACCACCAGATCCGCCGACTGCTACGCCACGACCCCTTCCCCGCCGAACCACCGGCACTCGTCCGTGTTCGGCTGTACCGCTACCACTTCGCGAACCGGCAGGAACACCTGCGCGGAGCGTGGTGGGTACGTGAGTCAGCGGGCGAACTGATCCCGGCGATGTCCACAGCGGATCTTCCCGGCTGAGCCCGGATCTCATCCTCGTCTTCGACATGTGCGCACCGCTTTGACCCTGTCTTCGCCTGGTCCCAGCAGTCCCGCTATCGCCGGCCAAGCCGGACAATCCCACCGGTCAGACTTCCACATCAACGGTGTTGATCATTATGCTGTCAAGGCTGTCATTGTCCGGGTCACCACTTCCGCCCCGCTTCCCATCGATGACCTCGAGCCCCTCCTCTGAGATCGCGCCGAAGATCGTCGCGGCGAAGAGACTTTGGTGGTCTTCAAAGTCCATGCCGAAGTCCGGCTGGTCGGAGGTGCTCATCGTCAGATACCCGCGCAGGTGGGCGCTCTTATTGAACTCGCCCTTCTCAGTCCAGGTAAAACCCGGATCTAGCCCGTCCTGGACGGGACCGCAAACGAGGGACGGAACGTTGCCACCGCTGCAACGGGTGCTGTCGTAGAAGCCGTGTTCGGCCAAGTGGACGAAACTGTTCACCGTGCACGGCGCCAACGACCGATCCAAGATCGCCGGTATGGCACCGACGTTGGTGTTGATGGTGGCCCGCACGATGCCCTTCGCGGGCACGTCACCACTGGCCGGAGCGCCCTCGGGTGCAAGCCGTTCACTTCCATCCGGCCGGTAGTCGCACTTGACCGGGTCAGCGGAGGGTGTCTGGCGCGTTGGCAGCGGCACGAAGCCCGGTGGTATTCGCACTTCCTCGGTCCGCCGTTGCTGCGGCACACCGGAGGGATGACCGGCGTTCTGTGATGCGGCGAACTCTACCGCTTGGTAGAGCACTGCGACCACGGCCGCGACACCGGCCACGATCCCAGCAGTGATGAACAGCTTCCGCCGAAGGCCAGAGGACCGAACCGGATCTTCGCGGCCGCTGGGCTCCGCAACGAACCCGTAGGAGCCGATCGAGTTGCGAACAGCCGAGTTCGGCTGTTCCACGGCGGCCGATCGTGGCAAGTTCGCGGTCGGAGACAAACCCGGAACGAAACCGGCCTGGAAGCCCCCGATGCGCGCACCGGCTGCTTCGCCCGGCCGCCTGGTGTCACCGGTGCGTTCCAACGCTGCGCGGGCGGCATTCGCGATGGAATCGGTGCCATCCTCGGCCAATCGCTCCAGCGCAATCCTGGCCGCTTCTGCCGAACCGGCGCCGCCCGATGCCAACCGCTCGGACAACTCATCCACGATCGCCAGCCGCACGGCAGGCAACGGACTTCGCAGGGCGTGGGCGAACTCCGGCGGGAGGTCCGCCGCGACCGAGCTCGCGGCGATGATCAAGCGTCCCTGGAACTGGCTGTCCAGTCCGGGTGTCTGGGGTTTGCCCGCGGCTTGGACCTGCTCGTAGATGTAGTCGTAGAGCTCGTCCACGTCGATCAGGCCGTCGCCGTTGCGGTCGGCGCCGCCGGAACGCAGTCCTTCGATCAGCGCTCCGGTGAACACCGACGGGCTGGCCGTCCCCACGACCGTCGAGCTGGCGAATCCACCTGATTCGAAGGAGTACTCCAGCGCCGACGACGACGTCATCACCGCACTACCGCGTCCGCCCAACTGCGAGAGGACTCCGACGCTCTCTCCCGCGCGATGCGCGGTACCGGGCGGGAAGGCCCCGGCGAAGCAGCAGTCGAGGACGACCACGACTCGGCGGGATCTGGTGTTGTCCATCTGGTTGCGGACGAATTGGGCGCTGACCGCCGTGGCGTTGAGGCGGTCGTGGCGCGAGTTCGTCATCGCCAGGTGCAGCTGGCCGAAGTCGTCCCGGACGCCGTGGCCGGAGATGTACAGCAGCACCAGGTCGTCCAGCCACGCCGCCGCGAAGAGGTCCTCGATCGCCAGGCTCGCCTCGTGCGCGGGCGGATTGTGCAGGGTTTGGACCTCGTACCCGCCGACGGCCGGGTCGGCGAGCACCGCGGCCAGCGCCTCGGCGTCGGCGCGCGGTGCCCGCAATTGCCGGAAGGTGTCGTCCGAATAGCCGTCCGTGGCGATGAGCAGCGCCCGGCCCTTCCCGGTCACTTCACCACCGCCCCTGGCCGCATTCAGTTCACCCGCGTCGGAAAAGACTCACGCTAGAGGGTAGCGAAACCCATCACGCTGTGTTTCCAACACCGGCGAACCAGCCCCTCACCAGGTAGGGCGCAGCGGCATTCCCGAACGACCTTCGTCCAACCGGACTCCGAGCATCTGGTGGAGCTGGATGTTGTTGAGCTCGAAGCCCAGCCGCGAACCCGCCATGTACAACCGCCAGATCCGCGCCCGCGCGGGGCCGACCTCGTCCACCGCCTCGTCCCAGTGCTCCTCCAGGTTCGCGCACCAGTCGCGGAGGGTCAGGGCGTAGTGCTCGCGCAGGTCCTCGGTGTGGCGGACCTCGAAACCGTTGTCGTGCATCGCCGACATCAGCGTGCCCGGTCCCTCCAGCTCGCCGTCGGGGAACACGTAGCGGCCGATGAACTTGCCCGGTTTGGAGCCGCGGGTGCCGTCGGGTCGGGTGATGGAGTGGTTGAGCAACCGGCCGCCGGGACGCAGCTTCTCGCGCAGCGACGAGAAGTACGCGGGTAGCTGCCCGAGTCCGATGTGCTCGGTCATGCCGATGGAGCTGATCGCGTCGAAGTCCGACTCGGGCACGTCCCGGTAGTCCAGGTGCCGCACCTCGGCGAGGTCGGCGAGGCCGCGGTCGACGATGGCCTTCTGCGCCCACTGCGCCTGCTGCAGCGACAAGGTCACGCCCAGCGCGCGCACTCCGTAGTGCTCCGCGGCGTGCATCACCATGCCGCCCCAGCCGCAGCCGACGTCGAGCAGCCGCATGCCCTCGCCGAGGCCGAGCTTGCGCGCCACCAGGTCGTGCTTGGTGTACTGCGCCTCCTCCAGGCTGGAGCCCGCTTCCGGGTACACGGCGCAGGTGTAGGCCATCGACGGGCCCAGCACCCACTCGTAGAACCGGTTCGACACGTCGTAGTGGTACGAGACGGACTTGCTGTCGCGCAGCTTCGAATGGCGCAGGCCGCCGCGCGGCCGGTACTCCTCCGGCGGCGGGCCCACCGGCCACCACAGCCGTTGCGCGCCGAGCCGGGCGATCAGGTCGAGCTTCGTTCGGGCCGGCACCTCGCTGATCGCGATGGCCGGGAAGCGGGACAACGCCTCGTGCATGTCGCCGTGCACTTCCAGCGCCCCGGTGACGTAGGCCCGGACCAGGCCCAGCTCGTCCGGGGAGGCCGCCAGGTGCGACAGCGCCAGCGGAGATCGCAGCTCCACCCCGATGTCCGCTCCGGCCCGTCCCGCGCGGCTGCCGTCGTAGGCGCGGAACTCCACGTCGAGCCCGTCCCCCAGGATGCGCGGGAACACCTCTGCCCAACCCATGTTCGGTTCTCCTCCCTACCGGCCCCTACCGCTCGCCGACGCACTTCTCGTACAGACCGGGAAGCCGGTCGTCGGGGTCGTATCGCTGTTTCAGCTCGTCGTAGGCGGGGCGGTTGTAGAGCCGCCAGAACTCCTCGGGCTCGTAGAACGAGTCGGAGTACAGCGACTTGTGCCCGTCCAGTTCGCCGACGACGTCTTCGATGGCGCGGTTGTACTTGCCCGGCGCGTCTCCGGGGCGGGTGTCGACCGCGGACCAGAAGCCCACGTTGACGTAGAGCGTGTCCGGGTCCATCGGGTACAGCGACCAGCCCTGCGGGTCGCGCAGCCGCACCGGGCACAGCCAGATCGGTTCGATGCCGATCTCGCGGTGGAAGAACTCCAGGAATTCCGGCAGCCGCCGCACCGGGATCTCCACGTCCTGGATCACCGGTTCGCTGCCGGCCGCTCCCCGGCGCCGGGCGAGGCGGTCGGAGAGCCCGGCCTTGCGGTCCCAGGCCACGATGCGGCGGTACACGTCGGAACGCCGGTACCTGCGCGGCCACACCTTGCGGACCGCGGGGTGCTGGACGCCGAACGCGCGGGAGCACCAGAACCAGTCGGTGTCCCAGCGCCACAGGTAGTCGTGGGTGCGCAGGTGATCGGTCTGGTGCTCGCGCAGCGAGCGGTAGTAGATCCGCTGGCCGGTGTAGTCGCTGGTCGCGGGCGCCTCGGCGACGTAGGTGCCGACGGTGAGGTACTGCTCGTCGGCGGCGAACACGGTGCCGTCGACGAAGTCCACCCGGTGGCCTTCGAAGGCGCGGTCCCGGCAGATCTGCTCGATGGCCGCCGCGCACTCCTCGGCGGTGGAGAACCGGATGTGGCGCAGCCGCACGAAGGGTTCGGTGCGTTCGACCTCGACTTCGAGGCGCAGCGCGTAGCCGAGCGTGCCGTAGGAGTTCGGGAAGCCGCGGAAGAGGTCGGCGTGCTCGTTGTCCGGCCGGGCGAGCACGACCTCGCCGGAGCCGGTGAGGATCTCCATCTCGCGCACCGACTCGTGCGGCAGGCCGCTGCGAAACGATGCGGCCTCGATGCCCAGTCCGGCGACGGCGCCGCCGAGGGTGATCGTCTTGAGCTGCGGGATGACCAGCGGCATGTGCCCGGTGGGCAGGTGCGCGTCGACGACGGTCTCGTAGGTGGCCATGCCCTGCACCTGCGCGGTGCGGGTCTCGGGGTCCACCGAGAGCACCCGGTTGAGCCTGCCGACGTCGAGGCCGGTGGTGGCGGAGTCGCGGAACCGGAACAGGTTGGAGGTGGGTTTGGCCAGCCGCACCTGCTGTCCGGGCGGGATTTTCGCGTATTCGTCGACCAGGGCGGCGACCTCGTCGGAGTGGTCGGCTGGCGCTGCTCCCGAGATTCCCGGATCGACTCCCATGCGTCCGACCATATGGCGCCGACGGGGTCGCGGCATCCCACTTCCCGGAGCTCGTGGCGCTGCGACCGCCCGAACGGCCGGTCAAAACACCCAAAATCCGAGCGGCTCACCGCCACCCCGAAAAGCGCCAACAAGTTGCGTCACGCAACTGATTTCGCAGGTCATCCGACCCGGCGATCACCGGCCGGAACGCCCTCGCCGAGGGCTTGCGCGAGGCGCGGACCAGCCCGATTGCTCCGTTCGAGCGATATTGATCACAGCGGCCGCCGGAGCCGCCCGAACGGCCCAGCCCGTGAGCGCCCGGCTACGCCGCGTCGACGCGGGCGGGGCCGTGGGCGGGCCCCCGAACGCCCGCCCACGAACCGCCGGTCATCACCGCTTCGGGACGACACCCGCGTACGTCAGGAAGTCGGCGATGCCGAACTCCTGGCCGACCCCGCCGACCGTCGGCTCCCACCGCGGGAACACCGACAGGTAGGACGCCGGGTCGGACTGCAGCATCCCGATCAGCGTCTCGGCGACGATCCGGCCGCCGACCGGACCCAGCTGCCTGCCCGCGTGCAGGACCTCTGCCTCCTTGAGCACGTAGTACCAGAGGTAGATCGGCCCTTCGCTGTCCAGCTCCTCGTCGGTCAGCGGGATCTCGCCGATCTTGCGCGCCACGTCCTGGCCCGACGGCAGCTGCTGGGTCTCGCTGCGCAGCAGGTTGCGCACCACCAGCGAACCGAGCTGCGAGGGCAGCGCCCCCGCCACGGCGCCCGGCACAGCCTTCACCGGCAGGTCCAGCAGCCTGCGGTTGAGCTTCGCCTCCAGGCGCTTCGCCCGCGCCGCCTTGATCTCCGGGTCCAGCTGGAAGAAGTACCGCCAGTCCACGGCGTGCTCCGAGCGCACCGGACCGCCGCGCAGGTCCGTGCGCGGCTCCTCCGCCGCCTCCGGGTCCAGCGGGAACAGGTCCGCGACGAAGTGCTCGTTGACCCGGTACCGCGAGCGGATCGTGGAATGGCCGAACCGGTAGGCCGCGACCGCGAACTCCACGGGGATGAACGGGCGCTCCACGTCGTAGAAGCGCAGGCCGTTCTCGTCGATGTCCTCGATCAGCTGCTCGCCCACCACCAGCGGCAGGAACTCGTGGTGCAGGATCCACTGGTAGTGCCAGCGGGTGATCTGCTGGGCCTTGCGCAGCAGATCGCCGTAGTAGTCGCCCAGGTCGAGCAGGTCCTCCAGCCGCGCGCCCGCCACGTCGTCCGGCGGCGGCGCCGGCTGGGCCGGAAAACCGGTGCCGAACACGTCGGTGATCTGCCCGGAACGCAGATCGTCCACGACCCGGTTGTGGAATTTGATGAACGCCAAGTGCAACTGCGCCAAGAGCAGGTTCTCGTCGTTGCGCGGATCACCGATCAGCGCGATGTTCTCCTTGGTCCTGGCGAAATCGTGACCACCGGGATCCAAGGCGAGCTTCGTACCGCTGGATTCGGGATCGTAGAGGTATTCGTTGACCACCGGACCGCCGCCGTAGAGGTGGTCCAGGTCCAGCCTTGGCGGCCGGAAACTGCGCAGCGCGTTCGGATCGACCTCCTGCCCGAGCATGCTCGTCGGGTCGAAGGTGACGTTGTGATCCACGAATTGGCCGAAATAGGTGAAACCCGAGTCGAGCACGGTGCTCTGCTGCTCGTCGAGGGTCTCACCACCGTCGACCTTCCCACCGGGCAGGCCGAATTCCTCGGCCATCGGCAATCCGGTGGGTTCTCGCGGCGGAACCGTCGGGAACAGCCGTCCGAAACGCCCGCCCGCCGATTCGTTCCCGGGTGCCACGTATTGACCGCGTCCCCGCTGACCGTGTGATGCCATTCGTCGAACCCCCATTGCGTGAATGCGCCACCGGCTCCGGGTACGACAAACCCAGGACATTCGCGCACGATTCGACGGAACCGATCACGAGAACCGGCCGGAACAGCCGGTGCGATCAGCAGAAGCGCCGTCGAGCGGAGCGGACGTTTCCTCCCCAGAAGTCCGCCAGTGCCGGTGACCCCGTTTCCCCTACGGGTTCGGCGAGATCGTCGACCTCGCCGAACCCGAAGCTAGAGGTGCCGCGAGAACGTCGGCAACCGAACCCACCCGGGATCACTCGAACAGACCAGTCGATTCGGGCAAGACTTCGCTCAGCGAGCGCGACGCAGCGCGTAGGCCCGCAAATTGCGGAAACTCTGCACCTTCGTAGGCCCGATCGAGGTCAGGTAGTAAGCGGGGTGTGAGCGCAGCGAAGTGGCGAGCTCCCGGTCCACCAAGGCCGACGCGGGCCGGGCCACCGAGGTGAGCCTGCTGGCGATGTTCACCGTCGAGCCGTACACGTCGCCGAACCTCGCCAGCACCGGCCCCTGCGCCAAGCCGATCCGCAGCGGCGGCAACTTGCCCGCGCCGGTGATCCGCTCGTTGAGCGTCAACGCGATCTCCGCCGCGTCGGCCGCCGTGTCGGTCACGAACAGGACCTCGTCGCCGACCGTCTTCACGATGCGGCCGCGGTTCTCCGCGACGACGCTCGTCGCCGACTCCTCGAACTCGTCGATCAGCCCGGCCAGCTCGACCTCGCTGAAGTCGCGGATCAAGCGCGTGTAGCCCACCAGGTCGGCGAAGCCGATCACCTGCACGCGCTCGTCGGCGGCACCGTCGCGCTCGGTGAGCTCACGAGCCGCGGTCGCCGCGAGGTGGCGGCGCCACACGTAACCCTGCAGGTCCTCCATCACCGGCGCGATCGCCCCGGCGAACTGCGCGGTGACGTCGAGGTCCTGGGCGAACCGGTCGCCGAGCACCGAACGGAAGATCCCGACCTGCCACTCGGCGAGCCGCGACATCGTCTGCGCGAGGGTGCGCGCGACCGCGGTCTCCACCTCCTCGGTGATCACGCCGGCGGAGACCAGCTGCACGAGCGTCCGCACGGCCTGCACGTCCGCGTCGGTGAACAGCACTTCGTCGTCCTCGACGTGAGCGAAGCCCATCGCCTGCCACAGCCGCTCCAGGCGCACGAGGTCCACGTCCGCCCGCGCCGCCACCTCCGCCTTGGTGTAGCGGAACTCGCTGCCCAGCAGCGCCTTCTCGACCTCGGGGCCGAGCGGGGACTCCGCTCCGCCACGAGGCCCGTCCTCATCGTGAGGTCCGGACAACGAGCACATCGCAATCCGCCCGGCGGGAGACCTCGGAAGGCACCGACCCGAGCAATCGGCCTTTGAGCGTGTTCAGGCCCCTGCTACCCACGACCAGCAGATCGGCGTCGGCCTTCTCGGCCGCCTCGACCAGCGACGTCACCGGAGCACCCACCAGCGCCACGGTCTCCACCTCGGGCGCACCGGACTGCCGGGCGTGGTCGGCCGCTTCCAGCAGCGTCTGCTCCGCGGGCGCCGAGCCGATCACCTGGAAGGCCTCGCCGCCCAGTTCGTCCTGGGCGTGCTCGACTTCCCGGTCGCTGCTCGGGTAGTAGGCGCACACGATGACCAGTTTGGCCGACGTGTCCGCCGCGACCGCCGCCGCCTTCGACACGGCCCGCAGCGAAGGGGGCGACCCGTCGGTTCCGACAACGACACTGCGGTAGCTCGACATCTGCAGATCACCCTCCGTTGCGTGACGCACGCATCCGCGCGGACGTGAACACTAACGACCGTCCGGCCGAATCGTCACGCAATTCGGGCGAGGACTGCGGAAGGTTCGAGCCACATCCCGAACCGTGATCTCGATCGATCATCGTGCGGGTCGACAAAGGACGACCGGAAACGTCGTCGTGCCCCACAAACCTGCGGGGTTGATCAAGAGCGTACGTTTCGCCGCAACCTACGGACCCTCTAGGAGGATGCGATGGCAGTACCTGGGCTCAGCCCTGGAAGAGGAATGCTGCGGCGCAAGCCCATCGACTCGATCACCGCCGACGACGGCGAATCGGGCACCGGGCTGCAACGCACGCTGGGCCTGTGGCAGCTCACCGCCATCGGCGTCGGCGGCATCATCGGAGCGGGGGTCTTCTCGCTGGCGGGCGCCGTCGCGCACGGCAAAGCCGGTCCCGCGGTGCTGATCTCATTCCTCATCGCCGGCATCGCCAGTGCCGCGGCGGCGTTCTCCTATGCCGAATTCGCCGGAATGATCCCGAAAGCCGGATCCGCCTACACCTACGGCTACGCGGTGCTCGGCGAGGTCGTCGGCTGGTTGATCGGCTGGGACCTGCTGCTGGAGTACACCGCCATCGCGTCCGTCGTCGCGATCGGCATCTCCGGCTACTTCAACGAACTGCTCGGATTCCTGCACATCGACCTTCCGCTGTGGATGGTCGGCGCACCCGGCACCGAAGGCGGCGACGCTCCGCCCGGCAGTTACAAGGTCAACCTCTTCGCGATGCTGCTGTGCCTGCTGATCGCGTTCGTGCTCAACCAGGGCATGAAGAGCGCGGCCAAGTTCGAGACGGCACTGGTCTACCTCAAGGTCGGCGTCGTGCTGCTCGTGGTGATCGTCGGCGCGTTCCACATCAACGCGGGCAACTACACGCCGTTCTTCCCGTTCGGCATCGGCGGCGCCGTGACGGGCGCGGCGACCGTGTTCTTCGCGGTGTTCGGCTACGACGCGATGAGCACGGCCGCCGAGGAGTCCAAGGACTCGCAGAAGCACATGCCCAAGGCGATCCTGTACTCGCTGATCATCTCGATGGTGCTGTACGTGCTGGCCTGCCTGGTGCTCACCGGCATGATCCCGTACCAGCAGATCAGCGAGGAGAGCGCGTTCGCCACCGCCTTCGCCGACGTCGGCCTGCCCGTGGTGGGCGCGATCATCGCCGTGGGCGCGATCCTGGGCATCCTCACCGTGCTGTTCACCTTCATGCTCGGCGCCACCCGCGTCGGCTTCGCCATGTCCCGCGACGGACTGCTGCCGAAGTGGTTCTCCCGGACCCACCCGGTCCGCAAGGTGCCGTCCCGGTTCACCTGGCTGATCGGCATCGTCTCCGCCGTGTTCGCCGGGCTGCTGCCCATCGAGGAGGCCGCCGAGCTGACCAACATCGGCATCCTGCTGGCGTTCGTCGTGGTGTGCGCCGCGGTGATCGTGCTGCGCTACAAGCGCCCCGACCTGCCGCGCGGCTTCCGCACGCCGGGCATGCCGATCGTGCCGCTGGTCGGCATCGTGTTCTCGCTGTGGCTGGTGACCTTCCTGGCGCCGGAGACCTGGCTGCGGTTCGGCGTCTGGTTCGTGATCGGCCTGATCGTGTACGCGGCGTACGGCTACCGCCACTCCCGGATGAACCAGCGGTCCGACGACGCGTCATGAGTCGACGATCACCTGATCAGTGCCGGTGACGGTGCACTGCGTCACAGCGTGCGCGGGTACCCGAGATCTAGGGTTGCCGGTGCCGCCGGGTCGGGCGGCACCGGTGCGGACCGGCTGAGAGCGCTTCGGCCGGGCCGGTCCTCAACGTCGAGGGGTGTGCGCTGTGACGCGTGTCCGCGAACTGAGCCCGTACGTCGAATTGCACCGCAAGCAGTGGCGGGAGCTCAGCGACTCGCTCCCGCTGCCCCTGTCGCACTCCGAGCTCGCGGCGCTGCGCGGGCTCGGCGAACCCGTCGACCTCGACGAGGTCGCCGACGTCTACCTGCCGCTGTCCCGGCTGATCAACCTCCAGGTGGCGGCGCGGCAGCGGCTGCACGACAGCACCACCACGTTCCTCGGGGAGACGGCGCCGAAGGTGCCGTTCGTGATCGGCCTCGCCGGCAGCGTCGCGGTCGGCAAGTCGACCACCGCGCGCATCCTGCGCACGCTGCTGGCCCGCTGGCCGGACCACCCGCAGGTCGACCTGGTCACCACCGACGGGTTCCTGCACTCCAAGGCCGAACTGGTGCGGCGCGGCATCATGCACCGCAAGGGCTTCCCCGAGAGCTACGACCGGCGGGCGCTGCTGCGGTTCGTCACCGCGGTCAAGTCCGGCGCCGAAGCCGTGAGCGCTCCCGTGTACTCGCACCTGGCCTACGACATCCTGCCCGGTGAGGAGCAGGTGGTGCGGCAGCCCGACATCCTCATCGTCGAGGGCCTCAACGTGCTCCAGCCCGGACCGAGCCTCGCCGTGTCCGACCTGTTCGACTTCTCGATCTACGTCGACGCCCACACCGACCACATCGAGCGCTGGTACACCGATCGGTTCCTCGCGCTGCGCGGCACCGCCTTCGCCGATCCCGATTCGCACTTCCACCACTTCGCCGACCTCTCCGACGAGGACGCCCGCACCGAGGCGAGCCACCTGTGGCACACCATCAACCGGCCCAACCTGGTGGACAACATCCTCCCGACCCGCCCCCGCGCCACCCTCGTCCTGCGCAAGGACTCCGACCACACGATCAACCGCGTCCGCCTCCGCAAACTTTGAGCCTGGGCGTCACCGCAAGCACTCGGCGGCGCAAGCGAAGCCTGCCTTGCGGCGTAGCCGTGCTTGTATGCGCGACAGCGCATAGCCCACGTCGAAAAGCCGACCACCAGCGGGTTCTCAGTTGGCCTGTCGCGAGGACGGCTTTTTCCCTCGTGGCGGAGCCACTTGGGAAAAAGATCCCGCAGCGACAGGCCAACTGAGGTTCCGCCACCGGAC
>NZ_JBSFWJ010000074.1:0-31573 GCF_053592695.1 Saccharopolyspora sp. NPDC002578
CCGGTGCCGCGTTCGGGCTGGGAATGCTGCTGGTCACCGCGGCGCCCGCCGCCGCGGAGGGCTACGTCTACACCGGCAAGTGGTACAACACCGCCGCCGCGTGCGACCAGGCCTGGGCGGACGCGCACGGCGGTGGTGGCGGGACGAGCCTGGGCCACGAGTGCCGCCGCAACTCCGTCGGCGTGTACGAGCTGTGGGCCTACCAGCTCTGATGATCCGGCGTTGACCGGATGACGTGCGGCGAGGTCCCCGGCCGGGAACCTCGCCGCACGTCGCTCGACGCGGTCCGCGAATTCGGTGCGGTGCAACGTCTTCCGGGCCAGGTCTACTTCGCGGCTCGTTCCGGGTCGATGTCGGTGTCCGGGTGGACCGACTCCGACGCGGGAGGGCCGCCCTGGGTCTCCGGAGCCGCGAGCCACACGCCCAGGGCGAGCACGGCGGTCAGCGCCGTCACCCCGAAGGCCACCTCGTACGAGACGGCGTCGGCGATCATGCCCGTGACCAGCGGCCCCACGATCGCTCCGACGTCGGCGGACATCTGGAACGCGGCCAGCACCGGACCGCCCTTGCCCTTGCTGCCGAGCAGATCGGCGACGGCCGCGTTCTGCGCCGGGTTGAGCAGTCCCGCGCCGACCCCGGCGACCAGCGACGCCACCAGGAAGACCGCGACGGAACCGCTGAACCCCAGTGCCGCGGTGCCGACCACCGAGACGGCGAGGCCGAGCAGCGCCATCGGCTTGCGGCCGTGGCGGTCGGAGATCCGCCCGGACAGCATGATCACCGCCGCGTTGCCGACGGCGAACACCGACAGCGCCACCCCGGCCATCGCTTGCGTGGAGTGCAGCGCCTCCACCACGAACAGCGGGATCAGCGCGATGCGCACGCCGAACACGGCCCAGCCGGTGCTGAAGTTCGACAGCATCGCCGCGCGGTAGATCCGCGACCCCAGCGCCTCGCGGACCGTCATCGCCGGGACGTCGTCCTTCACCGGCGCGGCCAGCGTCGAGTTCCGCAGCAGCAGCCAGCCGACGAACGCGGCGAGGAACAGCGCGGCACCGTAGATGAGGAACGGCAGCCGCAGCGAGTAGGCGACCAGCAGGCTGCCGATGATCGGGCCGGAGACGTTGCCCAGCAGGAAGCTCGTCGCCCACAGCCCGGAGGCCCGCCCGCGCTGCTTCGGCGGCGACAGCCGCACCAGCAGCGCCACCACGGACACGGTGAACATCGTCGAACCGGTGCCGCCGAGCGCCCGGAACACCAGCAGTTGCCAGTACGAGTCGGCGAAGGCGCAGGCCGCGCTGCTCACGCCGACGATCGACACGCCCCACACGTAGATCGGGCGCTCGCCGAACCACGCCACGAGCCGACCGCTCGCGGGAGCGAAGGCCAGCCGCATGAAGGCGAACGCGCTCACGATGAACGACGCCGCGGTCACCCCCACGTCGAACGAGGTCGCGAACGCCGGCAGCGCGGGGGAGACGATGCCCATCCCGATCGCGACGATGAAGCTGCCCGTGACCAGGATCCAGATCTCGCGCGGCAACCGCTCCTCGGTGCCGGACCCGCTTGTCCGCATCGACATCCCTGACCTCACGCCGCCTCGCTCCCGTTCGACGAACCGGACGCGATCGCACTCCGGCCAGAGGGGTAGAACCAGCGCCGGAGCCTGCGCATTCCCAGCAGGTGACAGTCCCTTGACAACAACGTTCGAGCGCATCCGGGGGGCGTCGGAACCACGGGGATCGCGAGGCGGGAACACGATGCAGCGGTCTCAACGTCCGCGTTCGGCGCGGTGATCCACGCGCCGCGATCACCAGGCGGTTCAGCCGAAGGCGCCCGCGTACGCGTTGAGCGCGGGCTGCCCGCCGAGGTGGGCGTAGAGCACGTTCGAGCTCTGCTCGATCTCGCCGTCGCGGACCAGGTCGATCAGCCCCGCCATCGACTTCCCCTCGTACACCGGGTCGATGATCATTCCTTCCAGCCTGCCGCAGAGCCGGATCGCGTCGATCGTCGACTGCACCGGCACGCCGTAGAGCTCGCCCGCCCAGCCCGCGAGCACGGTGATCTCGTCTTCGCGGAGCTCCCGGCCCAGTCCGATCAGCTCGGCCGTGGCGCGGGCGATCCGCGCGACCTGCTCGCGCGTCTTGTCCAGCGTGGCGGAAGCGTCGATGCCGATGACCCGCCGCGGGCGTTCCTGCCCGGCGAACCCGGCGATCATCCCGGCGTGCGTGGAGCCGGTGACGGTGCAGACGACGATGGTGTCGAAGAAGACGCCCAGCTGCTCCTCCTGCTGGGCGACCTCGTCGGCCCAGTTCGCGAAGCCGAGCCCGCCGAGCTCGTGCTCGGACGCCCCGGCCGGGATGCCGTAGGGCGTTCCCCCGGACGCCCGGACCTCCTCCATCGCCTCCTCCCAGGACTCGCGGATGCCGATGTCGAACCCGGCCGGGTCCAGCCGCACGTCGGCGCCCATGATCCGGGAGAGCAGGATGTTGCCGACCTTGTCGTTGACCGAGTCCGGCCAGTCCACCCACTTCTCCTGGACCAGCCGCGCGCCGAGCCCCAGCTTCGCCGCGACGGCCGCGACCTGGCGGGTGTGGTTGGACTGGTAGCCGCCGATGGAGACCAGCGTGTCGGCGCCGGAGGCGAGCACGTCCGGCACGATGTACTCCAGCTTGCGGGTCTTGTTGCCGCCGTAGGCGAGGCCGGAGTTGCAGTCCTCGCGCTTGGCCCAGATCCGCGCCCCGCCGAGGTGGGCGGTGAGCCGATCGAGCGGGTGCACCGGACTGGGGCCGAACAGCAGCGGGTAGCGGGGGAAGTCGGCGAGCGACATGGAGCTCCTGCGTCTCGTCCGCGGCGGTTCCCTCCGGAGCCGCCGCACCTGCTGGTGCCGGACCACCCGGCACCACTGATCACCCGCCGATCCTGCGCGGCGACCCCACCGCACGCCACCCCCGTTCCCGCTGCACGGGAAATCAAGAGGAAGCCCGCGGCTGCGGAGTCGTTCGCAGCTGCCGCGGGAGCTTCGTCCGTGTCCGGTGTGTCAACGGAAGCGCAAGATGACGAGGAGGGGGAAGTACCAAGCGCACAAAGGTTCCGATGGGCGAGATTGTCCTCTCACCAGGGACAACCGCTAACCAGGTGGTGTTGATCGCTCAGCGGGTTCTCTTCGGCCTCGGGATCACGCTCGCGGACTTGAGTGATTCCGGTGATTCCGTCTGGGAACCGGTCGCCTCAACCCGATGCGGGGAACCGAGACCTGACGTCCGCTTCGGACAGGTCGAAGTCGGCGAGGTGGTAGCGGTGCGAGGGTTTTCGGGCTCCGGTGGTGCTTTCGGCGTGCAGGCGCCGCATCGCCGCGTCGGCCTCGTCGCCGAGCTCCAACCCGAAGTGGTCGTAGAGCGCGGCCACCGTGCCCAGCGGGTCGGCCACGAAGTCCTCGTAGCGCACGTCGTAGAACCGCGCCTGGTCGTGCTTCGCCCGCTCGGCGGTGAACGCGGCCAAACCGCGGGACCACAGCTCCAGCTGGTCGCGACCGACGGTGCCGCCCCGGAACGTCTCCGACCAGTCCGCGCTGGCCTGCGCGTTGAGGCTGCACACGGAGGCGATCGCGACTTCGGGCGCGCGGTGGGTCTGCACGATCAGCGCGTCCGGGTAGACCGCCAGCAGGGCGTCCAGGGCGAACAGGTGGCTCGGGTTCTTCAGCACCCAGCGGCGGTGCGGATCGGGCAGGCCGATCAGCTGGAGGTTGCGCCGGTGCCTGCGGTAGGCCGCCGTCCAGTCCTGGCCGGCCAGCCACCGCGAGTACGACGGGACGTGCGCGAGGCATTCGTAGGAGATCGAGCGCATCGACTGCCGCAGCAGCTGCCAGCACTCCTCGACCTCGTCGGCGGACATCGCGTGCACACCGAGGAATTCGGGGTGGCGCACGTGGTATTGCCGGTACCCGGCTTGGATGTGCTGGAACACCGGGTCGTCCGGCCACGTCTCGCGGGGCGGCCTCGGCTGCGGTGCCTCCGTCAGCCACACCTCCAATCCCTGGTGCGCGGGGTCGGCGGTGAGCAGCCGGTGCAGCGCGGTCGTGCCGGTGCGGGGCAGGCCGGTGACGAAGATCGGCCGGGCGACGGGCACGTCGGCGTGCTCGGGGTGCGCCCGCCACGCGGATTCGCTGAGCGACCGGGCGACCAGCGCTCCCCGCAGGAACGACCGGTGCACCTTCTCGCCCAGCGGTGTCAGGCCCGCCTCGCGCTCGTAGGACTCCAGCAGCGCGGCGAGCCCGTCGGTGTAGTCGTCGGGGCCGAAGTCGTCCAGCCCGGTGCGCCGCGTCGCGGAGGCGTGCAGGTCGGCCACGGTGCCCACACTCATGATGTCCCCTTCAGTGGTGGTACTCGCCGCCGTTGACGTCGAGGCACTGGCCGGTGATGGCGCGTGCCATGGGGGAGGCGAGGAAGAGCACGGCATCGGCGATCTCGTCCGGCTCGGGCAGCTTGCGCAGGTCGGTGGTCGCCGCCGTCTCGTCGTAGACCTGCCGCGGGTCCACGCCGCGTTCCTTCGCCAGCTGGGCGAAGTACCACTGCAGCGAGCCCGCCCAGATGTAGCCGGGCGCGACCGTGTTGACGCGCACGCCGCGCGGGCCCAGCTCGGTCGACAGGGTCTGCGCCATCGACAGCAGGCTCGTCTTCGCCATCTTGTACGCGCCGAAGGTGCGCCGGGAATGCCGCAGCACCGCCGAATTGATCATTACGACCGAGCCCTGCCGCTCCACGAGCAGCGGCGCGCACTCGCGCGTAAGCCGCAGCGCGGCGAACGCCCCGGTCTCGAACCCGGCGCGCACCGCGTCGAGGTCGGTGTCGAGCAGCTCGGTCCGCGGGGGGATCGCGAACGCGTTGTTGATCAGGACGTCCAGCCGCCCGAACTCCTCCGCCGCGGCCTGGGCGAGCCGTCGTGGCGCGTCCTCGTCGGTGATGTCGACCGCGGCCGTGACCGCTCGCCTGCCCAGCGCGGTTACCTCCTCGGCGACCGCGTCGAGCCGGTGCCGCGTGCGGGCGGCGAGCACCACGTCCGCACCGGCCGCCGCGCACCGCACCGCGAGCGCCCTGCCGAGCCCGGGGCCGATCCCGGACACCAGAACCACCTTGTCCCGCAACAACGTCATCCGAGCATCCTCTCCGCGACCGCGATCTGCCGCGCCGCGATCCGCTCCGCCCACTCGGCGGGGGTGATCCGCGAGCGCTCGTGGTGCGGGAGCTTCGCGGGCAGCTCGGCGACGTCCACCACCTCGACCTGCGGGCCGTCGGCGGGACCCAGCTCCCGGGAAAGCCGCTGCCAGCGGATCTGGACGAATCCGCGGGAATGCCCCAACCGTTCCAGCCAGTTCGCGACGCCGGGGTCGCGCTCGCTGATCACGAACCGGAGCATGCCGTCCGGGTCGGTCCGCGCCTGATCGGCGGTGAGGCTGGTCTGGTGGTCGCTGTAGTCCAGCGAGACGTACCACCGGCTGCCGAGCTGGATTCCCTGGTACGGCGCTTCGGACGCGGGCACGGTGACGATCATGGCCTGGTCGTCGGCGAGGTCGTAGTGCCCCGCTGAGGAGAACTGCGTGGCCAGCCCACCGGGGGTGCGCCGCGGCTCGGTCATCGTGTTCGCGGGCAGGTCCAGGTAGAACCACTCCGGGAACGCCAGGAACGTCCGCAGCCGGTTGAGCAGGATCTTGCCCGCGACCCCGTACCGCTTCTCCAGCGTCGTGCGCTGCCGCGGCGGCGGCGCCGAACCGAGCCGGTCGGCGCGGTGGATGCGCAGCGTGCCGCGCCGCTCGGTGCTCCAGTCGCCGTAGACCTCGCGCACCACGAGCATCGCCGACCCTTCGCCGAGCACCACGTACCCGGGGCCGGCCTGGGTGCGGTCGGGCCCGAACCGCAGCTCGAACCGGCCGTCCGGGCCGATGTCGAGCTCGCGGTCGTCGAAGGCCGTGAGGCTGTCCGGCACCTCCACCGGCGAGTAGTCGCCACCGAGCACCTGGAAACTCAGGTCGCGGGTGGAGCCGCGGGTGCCGGTGACGACGTACTCGGCGTCGTCGCGCAGGTAGGCGTGGAAGTACAGCGCGTCGGGGTTGTCCAACCCCATCTTGGTGTGCGGCCCGGTGGAGCTGACGAAGAACGGGAAGTCCCGCTCGTACGCCCAGGCCATCTGCAGCGAGGCCCGGATGCTTCCCGCCAGGTACTCGTAGCCCTCGACCAGGTCCTGCTCGGTCCGGATGTGCGGTGCCTCGGCGATGACCTTCTCGGCTTCGACGACGGCGTCGGCGAACGGCTGAGTGAGCATCGACCGAGAGTAGAACTAGTTCTAGTGAGTGGTCAACGCTCGCGCCAGCGGTCGGCGGTCATCCGGAAGCCCGGCAGCTCGCCGAGTGCGACCACGTACTCGTAGGTCCGGGTGAACCCGGTGTGCCGGATGCGCCAGGCGCCGTCGCCGCCGCGCGCGTACCGGTCCTCGTAGAAGGCGGCGCCCTGGATCATGGTGTGGTCGTGCTCGGTCGCGATCACGGTGTCGGTGAAGCACCAGGTGCCGGTGGCGGTGTCGCCGTCGAGGTGGATCTCGGGCTGTTGCGCCGAATGCGCCGTGATGATGCCCGGCGTGAGCGTCTCGCGCAGGAAGCCGACGATCGCGTCGCGCCCGGCCCGCCGCAGGGGGCCGCCCTGGACGGCCGTGCCGTACTCGGCGGTGGCGTCGACCGTCAGCGTGTCCGCGAGCTCGTCCCACTGCTTGAGGTCGACGCAGCGGAGGTAGCGGTGCTTGAGCCGTTTGATCTCTTCGAGAGCCGCGATGTCCATCTCGGCAGTCTTGCGAGTCCGCTCGCCTGGCGCAAGAACCTGTTCTACTTGTCGGTCCTCGCGGAATGATCTTTTGATCGGTGTCTTGTCAGCGAGGAAGCCGCTGGGGTTCCGCTACCCGATCAGCTCCGCAGGTCATGCTGAACCGACCCCTGGGCGCCTCCGCGGCGTCCGCTGCGGCAGATCTCCTCCCTGGCGGTTCGAGCTCGTCGCGACGCTTTGGCTAGCGTGTCCGCTCGTGGCGAAGCTCTACTTCCGGTACGGAGCGATGAACTCCGGCAAGTCGACGGCGCTGATCCAAGTGGCGCACAACTACAGGGAACGCGGACAGCACGTCCTCGTGGTGAAACCGACGGTCGACACCAAGAGCCCGCAGGTGGTGTCGCGGCTCATGGTGAGCAGGGAGGTCGACCTCGTCCTGGACGAGGAGGCCGCCCTGCGCGATGCCGTGCTGGCCGCGGGCGCACCGGACTGCCTGCTCGTCGACGAGGCGCAGTTCCTCACCGGAGCCCAGGTCGAGGACCTGTTCCGGCTCGCCGTGCAGGACGGAATCCCGGTGATCGCCTACGGGTTGCGCAACGACTTCCGCACCCGCGGGTTCCCCGGCAGCCTCCGGTTGATGGAACTGGCGCATTCCATCGAGGAGCTCAAGACGATCTGCCGCTGCGGGCGCAAGGCGACGCTGAACGCGCGCACCGTCGGGGGCGCCTTCACGCGGGAGGGCAGCCAGGTCGCCATCGACGGCGAGGTCGGCTACGAATCCATGTGCGGAACCTGCTACCTGCTGAAGATCGGCACCCTGGGGTAGCGGTCCCCCGCGACCTCGGATCGAGTGGCTGCGATCACGTGCCGGCGGTGTCACGTCCGCCGCCGCCGCGCCGTCCCGACCGAGGAAGCGGACGAAAGGATCGTGATGATGAGGACCGTCATCGTGTGCGTCTCGGTGTCGCACGGCAACACGCGTCGCGTCGCCGACGAAATGGCCCGGGTGCTGGACGCGCGGGTCGTGGCACCCGAGCAGGCCGACCCGGCGGAGCTCGCCGCGGCGGACCTGGTGGGATTCGGTTCGGGCGTCTTCCGCGGCAAGATGCACCCCCGCCTGACCGGCTTCGTCGAGGAGCTGCCCGGACGGCGGGGCAGCGCCTTCGTCTTCGCCACCAGCGGCTTCCCCGAGATGCCGCTGCTGCCGTTCTCCCGGCCGCTGACCCGGCTGCTCGAAGGCAAGGGCTTCGCGGTGGACGGCACCTTCTCGTGCCGCGCGTTCGACACCTGGGCACCGTTCAAGCCGATCGGCGGGCTCCGCAAGCGCCGCCCGAACGACGCAGACCTGGCCGCCGCGCGCGCGTTCGCCGCGAAGGTGCGCGCGGGGCGCGCGTAGCGGCGATGAGCCGGTCCCGCGTTCGGTCAGGTGGCGCACCCCGGCCGTTGATGCGGCGAGCGTGGATGTCGGGGAACCCGCGGATTCTGCCTGCCGTGCGCCCGCGGGCTCCCCGGCTGGTCGTCGCAGGCGGCTGCACGACGGTGATGCTGTTGTCTGCTGGTCTCGCCAGTGCGCCTCATATCTGAAATCGTGTTGCCGGAGGAAGAGTGCGCAGGTATTTCCGTGGGCGGGTTGTCGAGGGATTCTGCTCGGTGCGGTTCGAATTGGGCTCCTGATTGATCGGCCGCCTCCGGAGTCCCATTGGCTGATCGGGTCTTGTGGGGGATGTTCTTGATTTGTTAATGGAAGCGCTTTCAAATGATTGATGCGGTCTGAGGTGTCGGAAGAATGCCGCGGGCGGGTCGCTTGGGCCTAGGGAATCCCCTCGGTGGGGCGTCGGCGGCTTCGGGTGGGCGTGCCGTTCCGGCATGCCTCTGGCGGCTAGGCCAGGGCAGGAGGGTGCTTTGGTGATATCGGCCGGGCGGTTCGGCCGCAGTTCCTGGGCAATCGGGGAAAGGCCAAGTTGGTCTGGATGGAGTAGGTGCTCACGCGGTTCCCGGCGCTAGAGTCGGTTTAGAGTTGGGTCTCGACGGCTCAACCTGCGTAGAATTGTGTTGAGGGTGGAGTCGTGTGGCGTTGCGTCAGATTCCCTGATCGTGTTGTGCACAACCGTCGACGATGTTATCCAGGAGCGCTGAGCTCGTCTTCGTCAATCGGAATAATGGTCTCGCCCTGTGTCGGTGGCTCGGGCGAGACCATTGTTGAGGGTTTTCCCGATCCTCGTTTTCGGGAGGAAAGGTGATCGGCCGGGCGGTCCGGGTGCGGCGTCGCCGGGATGACGGCGGGGATGTGGTCGGGAGGGTGATCCCGTGCATCGAAGAACGCCCCCATGGGCAGGTGGCGCGGGAGGGCAGGCATCAGGACGAGCCGGGGGGACGGGCGTTGGGGATCGGTCTGCAGGAGTCGGTGGGCGACGTCGAGGGGCCGAAGATCGTGGTCCACACCAACGACCGGCTCGCGGGAGCGGGGATCGTCGCCACCCTGCGCCAGCTGCCCGAAGCGAGCATCGACGTCACGGCCAACGAGTCCGACCTGTTGCGGGCGCTGGAGAACGCGCACATCGACCTCGTCGTGGTCTACTTCGACTCGCTGCTCGAAGACCCGGGACCGGCGCTGCTGCGCAACCGGATGCGGCACTCGCAGGCGACACCCGTGCTCGCGGTGCTCTCCAGCGGCTTGGACGACGTCCTGCGCGCGCTCGAAATGGGGGTGCGCGGGCTGGTGACGAAGTACGACGAGCCCGCGGTGCTGGTCAACACCGCGCGGGCGCTGCTCAACGGCGAATGCAGCCTGGCGCCCACCATCACCACCCACGTCGTGCAGATGATCAATGAGACCGGTCGGCTGTCCGAACCGGCGGACCAGGTGGTCTTCGACGTGCTCACCAACCGGGAGCAGGAGATCGCGCAGATGCTCGCGATGGGCATGACCACCAAGGAGATCGCCACTCGCACCTTCATCACCAGGGCCACCGTGAAAACGCACATCTCCAACGTGCTCAGCAAGCTCAACTTCGACGAGCGGTCCCAGATCGTGGCGATGGTGTACCGCACGGGCTGGCTAAACAAGAGACTCTTCACGGAATCGGCGGAGTGAGGCCTTCCCCGGTCGGTGTGCGCAGGGTCGGGTGGCGGAACCTCGGCGTTCTTCCCGCTGCGGGATCTTTCTCCCGAGTGGCTCCGCCACGAGGGAAGACCCCGTCCTCGCGAGAAGAACGCTGAGCACCCGCGGGTGGTCCGGCTGGCTGCGTGGTCGCTGCTCAGCGGCTCCTGGCAGGACAAGGAGCTTTTCCGGGAACTGCGGGAAATTCGCTGCGGGTCAGGATTCCGGGGTCAACGGGAGGGTGTTGTCGGTGACCGGGGAGGACAGGACGATGGAGGTCGTCGTGCGGCCGACCTCGGTCATCTTGGACAGGACCGATTCGAGCCTGCCGACGTCGGGGACGGCGACCTTGAAGATCCAGCAGTCCTCGCCCACGACGTGGTGCGTCTCCATGACCTCGGGCAGGCGCAGCAGGTCCTGCACCGCCTCGTCCCGGTAGCCGACGCCGAACGCGGCGAGGCGGATGAACGCCACGATGCCGAAGCCGAGCTTCGCCGGGTCGAGGCGCACCGCGTAGCCGGTGATCACCCCGGTCCGCTCCAAGCGGCGCAGCCGCTCGGCGATCGCGGGCGCGCTGAGCCCGACGCGGCGGGCCAGCTCGGCGTGGGAAGTCCTGCCGTCCCGCTGGAGGTCGGCGAGCAACGCGAGGTCGATCGAGTCCATTTCCGAAGGTGTTTCCGCCACGGCGCCTGTCTTTCGAAGGTGATGGACACGTTCCGCCTACGATATATAAGCTGAACGCATCGTGTCGTGTCACCGTGCCGGTACCGGGGTGGTGCGCGCAAGCCGCCGAGCACGCCAAACGCAGGAGGTCACCGCCGGTGAGCGATCGACGAATCGGGCTCGCGCAAGGAACCGCGCTCTACGTGGGCGCCATCCTCGGCGCGGGCGTGCTCGCCCTCCCGTCCCTGGCGGCGCAGATCGCCGGTCCGGCGTCGGTGCTCGCGTGGCTGGCGCTGGTGGCGCTGTGCGTGCCGGTGGCGGCGACCTTCACCGCGCTCGGCACCCGGTACCCGGACGGTGGCGGCGTCGCCACCTTCGTCAAGCAGGCCTTCGGGCCGCAGGCCAGCGCGGCGGTGGGGTGGTGGTTCTACTTCGCGCTGCCCATCGGAGCCACCGCCGTCGCCTACGTCGGCGGCCAGTACGTCGCGCACGCCTTCGGCGCGGGCGACGACGTGGCCTACCTGGTCGCGGCCGTGATCGTGCTGATCGGGCTGACGACCAACGCGATCGGCCTGCACGTCTCGGGCGGGGTGCAGCTGCTGCTGATCAGCGTGCTGGCCCTGCTGATGGTCGTGACCGTGCTCGCCGCGCTGCCGAAGGCCGACCCCGGCAACCTCGCGCCGTTCCTGCCGAACGGGTGGGCGGCGGTGGGACGCGCGGCCAGCGTCCTGTTCTTCACCTTCGCCGGATGGGAGGCGGTCACGCACCTCTCCGGCGACTTCGCCGACCCGAAGCGGGACCTGCCGAAGGTCACCGCCTGGACGCTGGTGGTCGTCGGCGTCCTCTACGTCGGGCTCGCGCTGACCTGCGTGCTCGTGCTCGGACCGCGGCTGGCGGCCTCGTCGGTGCCGATCACCCTGCTGCTGGAGGAAGGGCTCGGCTCCGGGGCGGCGATGCTGACCGGCGTGCTGGCGTTCCTGCTGACCACCGGGGTGATGAACGCCTACCTCGCCGGCGGGGCCCGGCTCGGTGCCGCGCTCGCGCGCGACGGTGCGCTGCCGCTGCCGCTGGCCCGCGGTGGCGCGGCGGGGGAGACCCCGCGCCGCAGCCTCGCGGTGCTCGGTGGCGTCACGGTCGTCGTGGCCACCGGGGCGCTGGCGGCCGGGATGGACCTGGGGAACCTGATGCTCGCCGCGTCGGCGTGCTTCATGGCCGTGTACGTCGCGGGGCTCGCCGCCGGTGCGAAGCTGCTGCCCACCGGCTCGGCGGTCTGGATCGGTTCGCTGGTGGCGTGCGCGGTCATGGCCGTGGTGCTGGTGTTCTCCGGGTGGTTCCTGCTGCTGCCGGTCGCGCTGGCACTGGGCTCGCTGGCGTTCCGCCGCTACGCGAAGCCGAAGACGCCCGTCGCGGCCTGAACCCCCTGATACCGAGGAGAATTCGCACAATGGCGCATCACGTCCCGACCTGCGTGGGCAAACCGGATCGGTGGATCCCGAAGCACGGTCTCGACGAGAAGGACATGCTGCGGAGCTGGTTGCGGTTCGGGCGCGACACGATCCGGGCCAAGGTCCGCGGGATCACCGCCGACGGCGCCGCCTACAACCCCACCCGGTCCAGCACCTCGCTCGGCGGCATCGTCAAGCACCTCACGACCGTCGAGCAGCACTGGTTCCAGGAAGTTCTGGGGGGAACGACCCTGCCGATGCCGTTCGGCCCGGAGAACCCGGACGGCGACTGGGTTCTGGGCGCCGGCGAGGACTTGCCGGTGCTGCTGGAGCGCTACGACGCGGCCTGCGCGGCGAGCGACGCCGTCATCGACGAACTGGAGCTCACGAGCACCGGCGCGCAGACCGCGGGCGACTACACCCTGCGCTGGGCCCTGTGCCACGTCGCGCTCGACACCGCCCGCCACGCCGGCCAAGCCGACATCATCCGCGAGCAGTGGGACGGCGAACGCGGCTGGTAACGCCACGAGGCGGGGCTCCACTTCGGAGCCCCGCCTCGGATGGCCTCAGCGCCTGTCTTCGACGTCGCATTTCCGGTGTGCGCGCGAGTTGTTCATCGCAATCTTGTCAGCGGCGAAGCCGCTGAGCAGCGACCACCAAAGCAAGAAGACCACCCGCGGGTTCTCAGTAGTCTTCTCGCGAGGACGGCTTTTTCCCTCGTGGCGGAGCCACTTGGGAAAAAGATCCCGCAGCGAGAAGACTACTGAGGTTCCGCCACCCGACCTGCTACGCAGACCGAGGCCGGATACCCGACGAACTCAGTCGTTGGAGCGGCGTTTGACCATGTCCGCGCTGATCTCGGTGGCGCGCTGGGCGAGGACGCTCAGCAGCGAGTCGGAGATGCCGTGGGTGTCCTCGTTGAGGCCGTGCAGGTAGATCCCCGCGCGGTCGTCCTCACCCAGTTCCACCCGGTAGTTCCGGTCGACGGTCGCGTCCCGCGCTCCGGCGCCCTCCACCGCGGAGCGCACCAGGCCGGGCGGTCGCTGGTCGAACCCGGTGCCGAGCAGCACCACGTCGCAGCGGACCTCGGACTTGCGCTCGGTCTTGCGGTCGAACGTGGTGAGCACGACCTCGTCCCCGTCGACGCGGGCCGAGGTGATGTCGGTGGTGGTGACGATCCGGAAGCGCTCGTCGCCCACCAGTCGTTGCAGGTATTGGTCCCGGTAGAGCGAATCCAGCAGGTACGGTGCCAGGCCGGCGTAGTTCGTGGTGCGCATTTCCGCGTTCATGCGTTCCCGCTGCTGCGGCGGCGCGCTGTGGAATTCGTCGACGAAGGACGAGTAGTAGAGCTCGTTGGTGAACGAACTGGTCTGGTAGTAGTCGAAACCGATGGACCGCATGATGATCGTGGGACTGCTGCCCGGGACGTAGTCCTGAACGGACGCGAACATTTCCGCGGCGCTCTGCGCCCCGCCGACCACGACCGGGCGCCGCCAGCCGTTGTCGCGCAGTTCCTCGACCCGGTCCAGGAATCGGGTGCTGTGGATGAGGCGGGATTCGGGGAGGTCCCGGAACACCGCCGGAACGTGCGCGTCGCGGCCGATCCCGAAGACCACGTCGCGGGCCGTCACCGTCGAACCGTCGCCGAATCGGGCCGACCAGCCGGTGACCGTTCCGTCCTCGCCGACGATCGGGGCGATGGTCTCGCACCGCGTGTTGTACCGGGACCGCACTCGCGACAGGTTCGACGCGGCCCACCGGAAGTAGTTCGAGATCTCCAGGCGGTACGGGTGGAAGGTGCCGAGGTTGACGAATTCGTCCATCCGGCCCTGTTCGTGCAGGTAGTTGAGGAAGGTGAAGCGGCTGCGCGGGTTGCGCGGCGTGGCGAGGTCCTTGACGAACGAGACCTGGCTCTGCGCCCAGGGGATGAGCATGCCGCGCTGCCACTGCACCTCGGCGTGCTGTTCGACCATCAGGGTCTGCTCGGCAAGTCCGGACTCGGCGTCCTCCAGCGCCACCATCAAGGCCAGATTGGACGGACCGGCTCCCACGGCGAGCACTTCAACGTCGAATGAAGTCAAGGCTACCCCATTAAAAATCCGACAAGCGGGCGTGTGGATTGGTGCGGCAGCGGTGCGGTGTGCGCACGGCTACCGCGAGGAGAAATCTACCGGCCGAAAAGCCGATCCGGCCTCGATCGGCGGCCGAAACGCACTGCACGTCGGTGCACTTCGGCTGAGCCGGAATGCGGGAAATCGACGACTTCGCCTCCACCTTCGCGGTAGTCGTGCCTGCGATTCCGGACCCGAATACGACGATCGGGGAGGTGGTGGAGTCGCGGGACGAACGGCGCCGAGGTGAACGGAGTCGCGTGTTCGCCCGGAAGCGCTAGTCGAACGTGGAGACCGTTCTCCGTGCTCAGCGCGGGACACCGGCGAATTCCATTCGTAGTGTTCGGATCACTCGCCGGTGCGGCCGGCGAACCGATGAGGACGACACCTTGGGAGATCGCCGTGGACCTGCGTTCCTGGCCGAGCAACGGGTTGACCTACGAGGCCGACTACAACCTGAGAGCGAAGCGCCTGTCCGCTCCGGAGGTCATCGGGAAGTTCCCGTTCGAAGGCGCGTGGTGCGCGGTCGAACCGGGGCAGACGTCCACGGCGCACGCGCACCACGAACGCGAGATCTTCTTCTTCTTCGGTGGGACGGGCACGGTGCGGGTGGGCGACGAGGCGGAACCGGTCGCCTACGGCGACGAGGTGCACATCCGGCCCGGCGTGGAGCACGAGGTGACCAACGACGGCGCCGACGACCTCGTCTACCTGTCCATCTGGTTCCCCACCGGCGAGGCGACCCCCGCATGACGGCGGACGTCCGGGTGCTCGTCGTCGGTGCCGGGGTCATCGGTGTCAGCGTCGCGTACCACCTCGCGGCGCACCCCTCGGTGCAGGTCACCGTCTGCGAGCAGAACCAGGTCGCGGAGGTCGGTGCGACCGCGAAGTCCGGCGGTCTGATCCGCGGACTGCACATGTCCGATGTGGACTTGGAGCTGGCCGCGCGCGCGGTCCCGCTGATGCGCGACCTCACCGCGCGGCACGCCGGCCCGGGGCGGTTCCGGCGCACCGGGTTCGCGTTCATCACCGACGAGGCCAACCGCGGCGTGCTCGAAGCCCACGTCGCGCGGGCCCGGCAGGCCGGCATCCGGATCGCCTTGCACGATCGGGAATCCGTGCGGTCCGCGCACCCCGATCTGCGGCTCGCCGCCACCGAGGTGGTGGCCGTCGAGCAGGACGCGGGCTACGCGGCGCCCGCGGAGATCTCGGCGGCGCTGGCGCGGCTGGCGGCCGACCGGGGCGTGCGGTTCCGCCTCCGCAGCCGGGTGCAGCACTTGTCGGTCGGCGAAGGCGGGCCGGTCGTCGCCGAGCTGCCCGGCGCGGACGTGGAGGCCGATGTCGTGGTGCTGGCCAACGGGATCTGGTCGCACCACCTGGGCGCCACGGCCGGGGTGAGCGTGCCCATCCGGTCCCGTCCCATCGGTACGGCCTCGGTCGCCGCCACCGGCGCCGGACCGGTGCGGATTCCGCTGGTCATCGACGACGTCCTCGGCACCTACTACCGGCCGGACGGGGACGCGGGCGTGCTGTTCGGGGTGGACCAGGAGCTCGGCGACGAACGGGGCTCGGCCGAACTCGACCGGCGCACGGTGCTCGCCGCCCGCGACGCGCTCTCCGAACGGGTCCCCCGCACCGCAGGGGCCGCCGTGGTGGGCGGCGGCGTGGGCTTCGAGGCGTACACACCGGACCGGCGGCCGCTGGTGGGCTGGTCCGGGAAGCCCGGGATCTACCTGGCCACCGGGATGAGCGGCGGCGGTTTCAAGCTCGCCGCCGGAGTCGGGCACGCCGTCGCGAGCGAGATCGCGACCGGGGCGCCGAACCCGATGTCCGCCGCCTACCGGCCGGACCGGTTCGCCACCAGCGAATCGATCTCGTCGGACTACACCTACAGCACGGTCTGAGCGCCCGCTGCCGACCTCGTCGTCCCCGGTGCGCACCGCCCGCCCGCCATCGGCGGACCCGCTGAGCAGCGACCGGCTCCAGCGGAACGACCGCCGGGGAGCCCTCGGCGGTCCCTCCGCGAGGACGCCGCGCTCGCCGCACAGCGGCGCGCAACAGGAAGTCGCGGCCACACCCGGCGAACGCCGGTGCGGCAGCCGCTGAGGTACCGCTGAGCAATCCGCTGAGCGGGCCAAGTTCCACGACAGGCTCTGAGGTTCGAGGTGACGAACATTCTCCCGCGCATGAAAGAGGACTTGGACACGGTCCTCGGCAAGGACCCGTCGGTCCGCAGCAGAGCCGAAGCGCTGCTGCACGCCAGCATCACCGCGCTCTGGACGTACCGGATCGCGCACCGCTGCTACCGGAACCGCCGGTACGTCCCAGCCAGGGTGCTGGCGAACGCGGCGCGCATCCTGACCGGCATCGAGATCCACCCCGGTGCGCGCATCGGACGGCGGTTCTTCGTCGATCACGGTGCCGCCGTGGTGATCGGCGAGACCTGCGTCATCGGGGACGACGTGATGCTCTACCACCAGGTGACCCTCGGCTCGGTGGGCTGGTGGAAGGACGGCGGTCCGGGCTCCACCCGGCATCCCGTCATCGGCGACCACGTCGTGGTGGGCACCAACGCGAGCGTGCTCGGTGCCATCGAGATCGGTGCCGGGGCGCACATCGCCGCCCACGCGGTCGTCACCCGCTCCGTGCTGCCTGGGGCCGTCGTGCACGCCAGGGACGGCAGGCAGGGCGCGCGCACCCCGGCTTCCTGACGTCCCCGTTCGCGCGAACGGTTCGCAGTGCCTTTCCGACCGCATGCCCGCTACCGCATGCCCGCTACCGCATGCCCGCTACCCGCATGCCCGCTTGCCCGCTTGCCCACTACCGGTTTGGGAGTTCCTGTGGAGAACAAGACGTACGTGGTGACCGCGGCCCCGCCGAACCCGAACGGCGACCTGCACCTCGGTCACCTCTCCGGCCCTTTCCTCGGCTCCGACGTGCTATCTCGCTACCTGCGCCAGACCGGTCACCGGGTGCACCACGTGAGCTACGCCGACGAGCATTCCTGCTACGTGCCCCGGAAAGCGGCGGAGATCGGCGAGGATCCACATCGGACCGCGTACCGCTTCGCCCAGCGGATGGAGCGGTCCCTGGCCGGCGGCAACATGCTCCCGGACCGCTTCGCCCACCCCAAGCAGGACCCGCGGCACGTCGAAGTGGTGCACGACCTGTTCCTGCGCCTGTGGGAGCGCGGTCGCCTCGAAGTCCGCACCCAGCGCGTGTTCCACTGCGAGACCTGCGACCTCAACCTGTACGAGGCCGAACTCACCGGACTGTGCCAGGAGTGCGGTTCGACCAACGGCGGCATGTACTGCGAGGCGTGCGGCTGGCCGCAGGCCAGCGACGGGCTCGCCGAACCGCGCTGCCACTTCTGCGGCGAAGCTCCGTCCATCGTGGACGAAGAGCGGATCGTGCTGCCCGTGGAGCGGTACCGCAAGGCGCTGCGCAACTACCTGGACTCCGTCGACCTCCGCCCGCGTCCGCGCGACTTCATCAAGGCGCTGCTCGCCGAGCCGCTGGAGGACGCCGCGTTCACCCGGCGCGGCACCTACGGCGTGCCCGTGCCGCTGCCCGGGTGGGAGGGCCACATCATCGACACCTGGTTCGCCGGGGTGTGCGGCTACCTGTTCAGCCTGGACACGTTGCAGGGCGGGATGAACTCGGAAAGGTCCGGCCGCGACATCTGGGAGGACCCGGAGACCGCGGTGGTGCACTTCCTCGGTTTCGACTGCCTGTACTCGCACGCCGTGTTCTGGCCCGCGCTGTGCATGGCGGAGGAGTCGCTGGTGCTGCCCGAGCAGATCGTGACCAACGAGTTCTACCAGCTGGAAGGGCTGAAGTTCTCCACCAGCCGCGGTCACGCCATCTGGGGCTCGGAGTTCTTCGAGGAGCACGCGGCCGACGCCGTCCGGTTCTACCTGGCACGCACCAGCCCGGAGACCGAGGAGACCAGCTTCTACCGGCAGCGCTTCGACGCGGCGACGCGGGAACTCGGCATCTACTTCGGAGACACCGCCGAGCTGCTGGTCGGCATGGTGCGGCGCAGCTATGCGGGGCGCATCCCGCGATTCGACGCCGCAGCGCCCGGCAAGTACACCGCGATGGCCCAGGAACGGGTCGACCGGCTCGCCGCCGCGTTCGACGTCCGCACGTTCTCGCTGCGGTCCGCGGCGGAGGAACTGCGCTCGTTCGCGGTCGAGACCTACTCCGAGGTGTTCCGGATCTACTCGCTGGGCCAGGAGACCGCGGGCGGCGGGCGGCGGCTGCACGACCTCGCGGAGGCGTTCCTGCGGCTCGTGGTGGCCGCCTACCCGATCATGCCGACCTGGTCGGAGTCGGTGCTGCGCCACTTCGGCGCCGAGGTCAGCTGGTCGCTCGACGGGCTGCGGACCTGGCCGGAGGCGTCGGTGAACCTGACCGGCGACGCGCTGGTGGGCCCGGAGCTGCGCACGCCGCTGGCGCGGTACCGGGGGCAGCGTTGACGCGGACGTTCGGCCGCCTGCTGGCCGAAGTGGTCGGCGTGGGGCTGCTGCTGTGCGTGCCGGTGCTCGCGGACCGGATGGTCGACGTCGCGTCGTGGCTGCTGACGTGCTCGCTCGGGCTGGTCGTCGGGGTGGCGACCCGCCTGGCGCTGGCGCACCGCACCGCGGATCGCGGTGTGCTCGCGGGCGATCCGGTGGAGCAGGGCGTGATCAGCGCTTGGTACGTCGGCGGCATCCTCGCCGGGCAGGTGTTCCTGTGCGGGTTCGCCGGGCACGTGGTGGCCGCGGCGATCGGCGCCGGCGGCGCGGGCGGCTGGATCGGCGTCGGGCTGCTCGTGCTCAGCGGACTGCTGGCGCTCGCCCGCCCGGCGCTCGGCGACGCGGCGAAGCGGGCCCGGACGGTGCTCACGGTGCTCACCGCGCTGGTGTGGTCGTGGTGGCCCGCCGCGGTGGACCTGTCCGGCACGTCGAGCGCGGTGAGCGCGGCCGGGCCGGTGGCGACCGGGCTGCTGTTCTTCGTGTCCATCGTGGGCTGGGAGGTGCGCCGCTCCTGGTCGCCCGCGGAATCCCGCACCGGACGCCGGGTGCTGCTCCCGGTCTTCCTGGTGGTGGCCGCCTTCGGGGCCGGGCTGATCTCGTTGCGGCTGGTCCGCGCGGGAGCCGACGGGCCGGGGAGCGCGGGCCCGGTGCTGGCGGCCCTCGTCGGCCTGCTCGCGGTGAGCTACTGCCGCACCAACCTGGTCGCGGCCTCGACGTTGTCGGCGGGCCTGCGCGGCACCCGCGGTCCGCTGCCGGTGGCAGCGGCGGTGGCGCCCGTCGCGGTCGTGCTGGTGCTGGCGCAGCTGCGTGGCTGGGAGGTCGGCTACTTCCTCTACGGGCCCGCCGCGATGACGTTGTGCCTGTTCGCCTGGATGTCCGGCAGGGTCGCCGCCAACGCGGCGGCGGCGACCGGTGCGCGGGTCGCGGGCATCGCCGGCGCGGGGGCGCTGCTGGTGGTGTCCCCGGCGCTGGGTCCGGCGATCCTGTTCCCCGGCGTGGTCGGGGCGATCGCGTTCGCCCGGTTCGCGCTGGTGCGACCCGGTGGTCCGGCAGGCGCGGCGAGACGTTCGGGAACCGAGATCGAGGAGGCAACGTGATCATCGAGATCCGCACCTACCGGCTGGAGCCCGGAACGGGGGAGAGCTTCGCGGGGCTGCTGCGCGACAGGTCGGTGCCGATGCTGCGCCGGTCCGGGATCCGCGTGCTCGACCACGGGCTCTCGGCGGTCGCCGAAGACGGCCACGAGGAGGCGTACCTCATCCGCGCGTTCCCCGACCTGGAGACCCGCGTCGCGCAGGAGAACGCGTTCTACGGCGGTGACGCCTGGAAAACCGGGCCTCGGGAGGAGATCGTGTCCCGCATCAGCAGCTACCACACCATCGTGCTGGAAGTGCCCGAGCAAGCCGCGACGAGCCTCGCGAAGGACGGTGCGGCGTGATTCCGCCGGTCCGCTGATCCGGGCATGATGAGGCCGGGGCGCGGTATCGGCCGTGCCGCACCGCGGCGAGGAGGCGACGTGCTGGACATGCGAACGGCGTGCGAGCGGTGCTCGGCGGAACTGCCGCGCGATTCGACGGAGGCCTACATCTGCTCCTACGAATGCACCTTCTGCGCTCGGTGCACCACCGAACTAACCAGAACCTGCCCCAACTGCGGCGGAATCTTGCAGTTGCGGCCTTCTCGGGTTGGGCCTGCGTAGGGGTGGGGTGGCGGAAACTCAGCGGGATTCTCGCTGCGGGATCGTTTTCCCGAGTGGCTCCGCCACGAGGGAAAAAGCTGTCCTCGCGAGAATCCCGCTGAGAACCAGCGGGTGGTCCGGTTGCGTGCGTGGTCGCTGCTCAGCGGCTTCGCCGCTGACAAGACGGGGAACGCGTTCTTGTTCGGTAAGTCAGTTCCGGTCTCGGGCCAGAGCTGGGGCGGGGGTTTTGCGGGCGGGGCGTAGGACTTGGCGGTTGACTGCTAGGGCGGTGAGGGAGAGGAGGGCGATGGTGGCCGCGAACAGCTGGAAGGTGGCGGTGGTGCCGATTTCTCGCACCAGGAATCCGACGATCACGGCCGGGACCGAGATCGCGCAGTAGGCGACCACGTAGAAGGCGGCCATGACGCTCGCCCGGTGGGTCGGTGGGGCGATCTCGCCCACCAGGCGGATCGAGCCGACCATGCTGGTGCCGACTCCGGTGCCGATCACCAGGCTGGCTGCGATGAACAGCACCGGTGCCGGGAATTCCAGCGACAGCGCCATGATGGCCACTCCGGCGACCAGCGTCACCAGGCCGCCCGCGATGAGGGTGCTCGTGGCGCGCGCCTTCAGCAGCAGCGGTGCGACGGCCGAAGCCCCGCCCAGCGCGAAGATGGCGAGCCCGGCGGCGAGGTAGGTCTGCGACCGCAGCAGCGCCGGGGCCAGCGTCGGCACCAGGGACTGGTAGAGCCCCACGTTCGCCCACGCGGCCGTGATCCCCAGCCCGGACAGCACGAACGGTGCCCGGATGCCGCGCGGAACCCGCGGTCCCGCGAACCGCAGGCGGCGCGGCCCGGAACCGCGCGCCACCGTCTCCGGCAAGAACGCGGCGGTAACGACCAGCGCGGCCACCAGGACGGCCAGCACCGCGAACGGAACGACCAGCGGGCTCGGCGAGAACTGCACCAGCACGGCCCCGAACAGCCCGCCGCAGCCGACCCCGAGCGAACTGGCGACGGCGTTGAGCAAGCCACCCCGTCCGGGTTCCGCGGGCGGAGCGAACTCCAGCAGGGCGGCGCCGGCCGCGCTGATCGCGATCCCGGTGGCGAGCCCCTGCAACCCGCGCGCGACGAACAGCCAGCTCACCGAGTACGCGTTGAGGAACACCGCCATCGCGGCGAGCAGACCGACCAGCCCCGCGATGATGACCGGCCGCCGACCCCAGCTATCGGACAGGCGCCCGAACAGCAGCAGCGCCACGAGCACCCCGACGCAGTACACCGCGTACACCAAGGTCAACGCGGGCGTCGAGAAACCCCACTGCGCCTGGTAGAGCTTGTAGAGCGGGGCGGGGGCGGTCGCCGCGGCCAGGCAGAGCCCGATCACCGCGGCGGACACCGCGAACGCGGCGCCACGAGCGAGCCGACGCGGGCGCGCGAGGGTCGAATCCGATTCGTGCACGAGTCCCGAGTCTGCGCCGGGCTCGCAGCGCGCACGAGTGGCAGAGTCGACAACCTTCGTCAAGATCGTGACATACGCTGTCGGCATGCCCACCGGAACCGTCGCTGTGGCGGTAGTGGACGGCATGCCGATGTACGAGCTGTCCATCGCGTGCGAAATCTTCGGCACCGCCCGGCCCGACCTCGCCGACCCCTGGTACTCGCTGCGCCTCTGCGCCGCCGACCCCGGCGGCACCTCCGTCCAAGGCGGGTTCCAGGTGCGGACCGAGCACGGGCTCGACGCCCTGGCCGCCGCGGACACCGTCGTGGTGCCCGCGCTGCCCGACCACGGGACCGAACCGGAACCGCGCCTGGTGGACGCGGTGCGGGCGGCGCACCTGGCCGGAGCCAGGATGGTGGCGCTGTGCACCGGCGCGTTCGCGTTCGCCGCCGCGGGCCTGCTGGACGGGCGCCGCGCCACCACGCACTGGCTGCACGCCGACGCGCTGGCGAGCAGGTATCCGCGGGTGCGGGTCGACCCGGCGGTGCTCTACGTCGACGAGGGCGACGTGCTCACCAGCGCGGGACGGTCCGCCGGCCTCGACCTGTGCCTGCACCTCGTCGGCGTCGACCTGGGCACGGGAGCGGCCAACCGGCTGGCGCGCCGCCTCGTCGCGCCGAGCCACCGCCCCGGCGGGCAAGCGCAGTACATCGAAACCCCCGTCCCGCGCTACGACGACGGGCTCGGGCCGGTGCTGCACTGGATGGTCGAGAACCTGCACGCCCCGCTGACCATCGCCGACGTGGCGCGGCACGCGGGGCTGAGCACGCGCACCCTCCTCCGCCGCTTCCACGACTCCACCGGCACGACCCCGTTGCGCTGGCTGCACGAACGGCGGCTGGCGAGCGCGCGCGAACTGCTCGAAGCCACCGATCACTCCATCGAGGACATCGCGCGGCGCTGCGGCATGGGCTCCGCTGCGAACCTGCGCCACCACTTCACCCGCAACCTGGGCACCTCCCCGACCCAGTACCGCCGCACCTTCCTCGACGCGTAGCGCGAGTCCTGGAGCGGGTGGCGCGACCTCGGCGCTTTCCTGCCCGCAGGGCCGTGTTCAGCCTTCGAGCGCCCCCGGAGCCGCTGAGCTCGTGGACGTCGTTCTGCTGGACCTGGCGGATCACCGGGTGGCCTTCGCCGGTCTGCTTCACCCGATGCACCGAGCACTGTGCTCGGTGCACCGGGGAGCTCGCGGCTCGGGCGATCTTGACGCAGCGCGCTCAGCGCGGTGCCTAAGCGGAAGCTGATCAAGCTTTCGTGGTGATCTCGCGACCAGGTGATATCGCTATGCGTAACCTGCGCTACTTTCCGTGGTCGCAAGGAATTCATGGGGATCCGCGCGCACGTCCGACGCGCGGAGTTGAAACCGGGGGAGTCCGCAGTGAGCCTGTCCGAACGCGTTCGAGTCGTCGTCGACGCTCCGGCGTTCCAGAAAGCGATCACGGCCGTGATCCTGATCAACGCGATCACCCTGGGGTGCGAGACCTTCCCGGGATTGTCGGCCCAGTACGGGGACGTGCTGCGAGCGGTGGACCAGACGGCGCTGGTCGTTTTCGTAGCGGAGCTGGCGGCGCGGTTGTTCGCCTACCGGGCCGCGTTCTTCCGCGATCCGTGGAACTGCTTCGACACCGTGATCGTCGGGGTGGCGCTGATGGCCACTTCGGGCGCGTTCGGCGTGCTGCGCGCGTTGCGGGTCCTGCGCGCGCTGCGGCTGGTGTCCGCCGTTCCCAGCATGCGGCGCGTGGTCTCGGCGCTGCTCTCGGCACTTCCGGGCATGGCGTCGATCGCCGCGCTGCTCGGGCTGATCCTCTACGTCGCCGCGGTGGTGGCGACCAAGCTGTTCAGCGCGGTCTCCCCGGAGTACTTCGGCGACCTGGCGAGCTCGCTGTTCACCCTGTTCCAGGTGATGACCGGCGAGGCCTGGTCCGAGGTGGCGCGGGAGGTGATGGACGAGCAGCCGATGGCGTGGATCTTCTTCATCCTCTACATCGCGGTCACCACCTACACCGTGCTCAACCTCGTCATCGCCGTCGCCGTCAGCGCGATGGAAACGCAGATCGCCGACGAACGGCAGGACAGCGGCCACGACGACCGGCCCGTGCTCGACGTGCTGCTGGCGGAGGTCAAGGACCTCCGCGCCGAAGTCCGCAGGCTGCACGAACCCGCCCGAGCCCCGGAGTGATCGGAGGTTCCCGTCCCGCGAGGACTCTCCTCGCGGGACTCCCGCTCAGAAGGAGGCGATCGGGTCGCCGAAGAGGGTGGCGTCGGGCGTCACGCCCAGACCGGGTCCGGTGGGCATGGTGATGTGGCCGCCCTCGATCCGGATCCCCGCCCGCGGGTCGTAGTGCTCGGCGATGTAGGGCGCGGCGATCCAGACCCCTTCGTTGAGCTCCGGGCGCACCGTGGCGCCGACGTGCAGGCAGGCGGCGGCGATCACGTCCCCGCCCCAGGCGTCGTCGCAGCTGTGCGGCAACCGCCGCGCGGCGCACAGATCGCGGAACGCGCGCATCGGCTGCAGGCCGCCGATCCGCGTCACCTTCATGCCGAACCCGTCGACCAGGCCGGTGCCCGCCGCCGTGATCACGGTGTTCAGGTCGACGCCGCCTTCGTCGAGGTAGATCGGGTGCTGCAGCTGCGGGCGGACGCGGGCCAGTTCTTCCACGCTGTCGCAGGGCTGTTCCAGCACCACGGGGATGTCGGCGCACTCGCGGCTGAGGCGCAGCACGTCGCGCGTGTTCCAGCTGCGGTTCCCGTCCGCCGCGAGCCGCACGCCCGAGCCGCCGACGGCCTCCCAGACCTTGCGCAGGGCCTCGATGTCGGTCTCCACCGGACGCCCGCCGAGCTTCACCTGAAGCCGCGGATACCCCTCGGCGACCCGGTCGGCGGCGATCCGCGCGGTCTCGTCGGGATCGCCGACGCCGGAGGAGTAGTAGGAGGGCACGCGTTCCGTCGCCGCGCCGCCCAGGAGTTCGGCCACCCGCACGCCGAGTCGCTTGCCGATCAGGTCGTGCGCGGCGATGTCGAGGGCCGCCTTCGCGTAGTGGTGGCCGTTGAGCAGCGCGTCCATCCGGCGGTGCAGCGCCAGCGGCCACAGGTCGGCGCCGATCAGCCCCGGCGCCATCTCGGCCAGCGCGGCGCGGGCGCCCCCGGCGTGGGCCTCGGCGTAGGTGGGGCCGACGGGACAGGTCTCGCCCCAGCCTTCGGTACCGTCCTCGGCCACGAGGCGCACCAGCGTCGTCTGCAGCGACCAGACGGTGCTGCTGGCGATGACGAACGGCGGGTTCGCGACCGGCAGGTCGTGCGCGTAGACGTGGATTTCGCGGATCTTCATGCGGCTCCAGACCTGGACGGCGAAGCGGAAACGGACGCCGCTTCGGCGAGCAGTGCGGCGCGGTGGTCGGCTTTCGTCGAACGATCATCCTACGGCCGGTGAGAGGGCGTGGTCATCGCCGCCGATTAGTGAACGGGTTGTTCGTTAGCGGCGTTGCGTCCGGGAGTTCTTCCGTCGACCTCCACCGGTGCACGCCGAAAACCTCCACTCCGCCGTAGCCGCTCTGCCAAGGTTTCGGTCGCTGCGTTCGAAATATGAACACAACCGTCGTGGCCGAGCTGTACCCGGCGGAGTCGCGGAAGCACCCGAGAACCCGCTGGGGTCGGTTTGCTCTGGTGGTCGCTGCAGCTGCTTCGCCGCTGACAAGGAACAGCAACAGGAACCAACTGAGGTTCCGCCACCTGACCACGACGCAGCCGGGGCGGAGGAGGTCACGGCTTTGCCGCGTCGCGCCAGAGCAGTTCTGCCAGGCGTTCTACCGTGCTCTGCATCTGGTGGAGTGCTTCGGGAATCCGGGCGCGGCCGAAGCGGCTGCGGGGGCCGTTGAGCGTCAGGATCGCGACGAGGGTTCCGGCGCTGTCGCGGATGGGGCGCGACAGCGACAGCAGCTCCGGTTCCAGTTCGTTGTCGATGATGGCGAAGCCTTGTTCGCCGACCTGCTGCAGTTCGGTGAGCAGCGCTTCGCGGTCGGTGATGGTCTGCGGGGTGAACGCTTCGAGCTTGGCGGGCAGCGTCGCGCGCAGGGCGTCGGCGGAACGTTCCGCCAGCAGCACCTTGCCGGTGGAGCTGGCGTGCATCGGGTAGCGCTCGCCGACCATGTTGCGCGACAGCACGCCGACCACGTGCGAGCCGACCGCTTCGGCGACCAGGTCGAGGCCGTCGAGGGAGTTCGGGATCGACAGCGTCACGGCTTCGTTGAACTCGTCGGCCAGTTCCTGCAGCACGGGCTTGGCGTGGGCGACGAGACCGGCGTACGGGTCGGCGTGCCTGCCGAGGCGGGCGAGTTCCCAGCCGAGCACGTAGTTGGTGTCGATGCGGTCGACCAAGCCGCCCTGTTCCAGGCTGTAGAGCAGCCGGAACGCGGTGGGCCTGCTCAGCCCGGCCGCTTTCGCGAGCGTGGTGGCGGTGGTGCCGGTGCGCGGTTGGGCGGCCAGTTCGCGGAGCAGCCGCACTGCTTTGGTGACCGATTTGTTGGCCAGCTCCGACTGCTTGGGCTCGTCGCCCATCGGACTCTCGCCTCCTGATCGCGCCTGATTCGGGGGAGCCGTTCGTGCGAACAGGCTAACAGGCGCGTTCACTTAGTGGACGCGATGGCCGAAAGTGCACGTGGGCGCGGAGGCGGGGGCCGCGGTGGTGGTGCCGCCGCGGCCCCGGCCGGTCAGGCGGGTGTGACTTCGAGCCGGTCGCCCGCGGCGGCGCCGGCATGGGCGCGGGCGTACCGGCGGCCCGGGTGGTCGTCGGCGAGGCGCACCTGGCCGGGCCCGTGGAGCTTCTCGCGCAGGGTGCGGCCTTCGTACTCGGTCCACATCGCTTCGCGGCGCTGCAGCTCGGGCACGACGAGTTCGATGAAGTCCGCGATGTCCTGGTACTTCACGGCGTTGCCGAGGTTGAAGCCGTCGATGTCGCAGTCCTCGACCCAGCTGATCAGCTCCTTGGCGACGGTGCGCGGTGAGCCGACGATGGTGGGCCCGCTGCCGCCGATACCGATGAATTCGGCGATGTCGCGCGGTGTCCACTCCCGGTCCGGGTCCATCTTGGAGAACAGGTCGACCATGGTCTGCCCGGCCTCGGTCTTGACGTGCCGCAGCGGCACGTCCGGGTCGAACTGGGACATGTCCAGGGCGGTCCAGCCGCTGTAGCGGGCCATCGCACCGGAGTAGCTGACCAGTTCGCGGTAGCGCTCGTACTTCGCGTGCGCCTGCTCGTCGGTCTCGGCGACGACGACGTTGAGCATCTGCAGCACTCGCACCGACCGCGGATCGCGGCCCGCCTGCGCCGCCTGCAGGCGCAGCGCGTCCACCTGCCTGCGCAGCGCCTTCTTCGACACGGCGTTCACGAACACGCCTTCGGCGTGGGCGGCGGCCAGGGCGCGGCCCTTCGACGAACCGCCCGCCTGGAAGATCACCGGGGTGCGCTGCGGTGACGGCTCGCACAACGAGAACCCCGGCACGGTGAAGTACTTGCCCCGGTGGTCGATGTCGTGCACCCGCAACGGATCGGCGTAGACGCAGCGCTCCCGGTCGCGGACCACGGCGTCGTCGTCCCAGGAGCCCTCCCAGAGCTTGTAGCAGACCTCCAGGTGCTCGGCGGCGACGTCGTAGCGCTCGTCGTGGGAGGGCAGCAGGCCGTTGCCGATGTTGCGGGCGGCGCTGTCGGCGTAGGAGGTCACCAGGTTCCAGCCGATGCGGCCGTCGGTGAGGTGGTCGAGGGTGCTGAACTTGCGGGCCAGCGTGTAGGGGTGCTCGTAGGTCGTCGAGCCGGTCAGGCCGAACCCGAGGTGCTCGGTGGCTGCGGCCATCGCGGAGAGCACGAGGGCCGGGTCGTTCGCGGGCAGCTGCGCTCCATCGGCGAGCGCGGCGGCGGGGCCGCCCTGGTAGACGTCGTGGTAGCCGACGTTGTCGGCGAAGAACACCCCGTCGAAGCGGCCCTGTTCGAGCAACCGGGCGTACTCGGTCCAGTAGCGGACGTCCTTGTAGCGGTGGCCCTGGTCCTTCTCGTGCCGCCACAATCCCGCGGAGAGGTGCGCCGGGCCCTGGAATTCGAAGGCGAACAGCCGCATGCGGCGAGACAGCATCGTCTTACTCCTGTTCACGTACCGGAGGATGGAGCGGGATTCGGCGCCGCGGTGCGCCGCGGCGGAGCACCTACGGGGTGGGTTCGCGGTAGCCGCCGAGGGAACCGCGGTGGAAGATCAGCGGCCGGCCGCCACCGGCTTGCAGCCGCAGCACCTTGGCCACCACGATCACGTGGTCGCCGCCCTCCAGCTCTTGCACGACCGCGCAGTCGATCCACGCGTGCGCACCGGCGATCTGCGGGCTGCCCTCGATGGATTCGTGCCAGTTCAGCGCGGCGAACTTGTCGGCTCCCCTGCTCGACATCGCGTGGCAGACGTCGTGCTGGCCGTCGGACAGGACGCTGGCGCTGAAGTGCCGGGCGGCGCGCACCTTCGGCCAGCTGCCGGAGGTGGCCGCGACGCTGAAGGTGACCAGCGGCGGGTCCAGGGACAGCGATTGGAAGGTGCCGACGACGAGCCCGGCGGGGGAGCCGGTGCCGGGCTCGCGCCCGGCCACGACGGTCACGCCCGTGGGCAGGTGACCGATGACGTCGCGGAAATAACGGGGCTCGATCGTCGCAGTCGGCAGTGTCATGATCTTGTTCCTCCCTGGCGGTTACCGGTTTGTGCTGCTGTCACGGAGAAGTGGTCAGTCCGGTGCGGACCTCGCGGGCCACGCGCAGGCCGCTCTCGATCGCTCCGTCGATGAAGCCGGCCCAGACGTTGGCGTAGTCGCTGCCCGCGAAGTGCAGGACGCCTTCGGCGCGCTGCTGGGCGGCGAAGTAGCGGGTGAGCTGCTGCGGTCGTTGCATCAGCCAGGTCTCCCGCGAGTGCGGGTCGGCCATCCAGTCGTGGCCGGTGACTTCGAGGACCTCCAGGTCGTCGCGCCAGACGCGCAGCGCGTCGGCGACGGCGGCGGTGTCGTGCGGGGAGATCCGGCTGGAGTCGGCGCCGAAGGACACCAGCACGGCGTCGTCCTCGCCGAGGAATTCGGTGCGCGCCACGGAAAGCGGGTGCGAAGCCGAGGAGTACGCGAAGAACGGCTTGATCGGCCCGCGCACCCGGATCCAGACCTTGACGCCCCGCGAGGCGGTGCCCTCCTCGGTCGCGGCGCGCTTCTCCGCGCACAGCTCGGGGGTGACGTCGAGCTCGCCGAGGATGTTCTGCGGCAGGGTCAGCACCACCCGGCGCGCGCGGATCGCGCCGCCGTCCGAGGTGGTCACCACGGCGCCGTCGGCGTCGTGCTCGATCCGGTGCGCGGCGGTGCCGGTGCGGATGTCGGCGTCGGTGTCGGCCACGATCGACTCGACGAGCGAGCGGGTGCCGCCGACGAGGCGGAACACCGCGGAGGCCTCGTGCATCAGGTGCCAGGAGCCCGCGGTCGCCGCGGTCCAGCGCAGGGCGCTGGTGAACGCGCCGTCGGTCAGCGGGGCGTTGAAGTGCCCCACCCAGGCGGCTTCGTTGGCGCGGTACTCCTCGACGGGCAGGTCGAGTTCGTCGAGCTTGTCCTGGACGCTGAACGCGTCGGCGGATTCCAAGCCGGGTTCGGACAGGGGAGCGTGCGGCCGGGGAATGCGCTGCATCGTGTCGGCCAGCAACCGGCGCATGCCCGGGTCGATGAGCTCCATGAACTCGTCGAGGGTGCCGGTGCGGCGTTCGTCGCCGGCCAGCCAGTAGGCCTGTTCGGGGCGCGGTCCGCGGGTGATGTCCAGGCCGTAGCGGGTGACTTCGGCCCACGCGTGCGGCTGGACCCAGTGCAGCCAGGTCCCGCCGATCTCCAGGTCGCGGCCGAGCCGGTGGTCGGTCCACACCCGGCCGCCGAGGCGGTCGCGGGCTTCGAGCACGGTGACGCGCAGGCCTTGGCGGCCGAGCTCGCGAGCGGTGATCAGGCCGGCGATGCCGCCGCCGACCACGACGACGTCAGTTTCCTCGGTCACGGGGCGGTGCTCCCTCGCAGTCGGTTCGTCCGGGTCCGGCCGGGCCTCGCGGTGGTGAGCGCAAGGCGGACCGGGGGCGAAATGCGGCTACTTACGAACGAAACGTTCATTATGCGAACGCGATGCCGATAGTGTGGAGCCGCTTATCCGGCTCGTCAATAGTCTTGAAGAGTGGCGATTTGCAAGGCTGGGCAAGGGATTTTCTTGACCGTGCCGGAGGTGGATGTCAGTATCCGTGAACGAAGCGTTCATTAAGTGAACGTCTACGGGCCGCATCATTCGAACGGCTCAACGCGCAGCAACCGGCCAGCACTCGGCGCCACCTCCGGCCGAGCGACACACCCGCGCACAGGAGGGCCCATGCCCACGTCGAACGTCGCCGAAGCGGTCGCCACCCTCGCCGCAGGTGGGAAGGTCCTCGTCATCGACGACGAGGACCGGGAGAACGAAGGCGACCTGATCATGGCCGCCGAACACGCCACCACCGACGAGGTCGCGTTCTTCCTGCACCACACCTCGGGATTCCTGTGCGTGTCGCTGGACGAGCACCGGGCGCGCGAGCTCGAACTGGACCTGATGGTCACCGCCAACACCGAGAGCCACGGCACGGCGTTCCTGGTCAGCGTCGACCTCCGGCACGGCACCTCCACCGGCATCAGCGCCGGTGACCGGGCCGCCACCATCCGAGCGCTGGCCGACCCGGCGCTCGCGCCCGCCGACCTGGCCCGGCCCGGTCACGTGCTGCCGCTGCGCGCCAAGTCCGGCGGGGTGCTGGAACGCGCCGGGCACACCGAGGCGGGCGTGGAGCTGTGCCGCGCGGCGGGCCTCAGCGGCGCCGCGCTGCTGTGCGAGATCGTCACCCCGGACCGGCGCGAGATGATGCGCCGCCCCGAACTCGACGATTTCGCGCTGCGGCACGACATTCCGATGATCACGATCGCGGACCTCGTCGAGCACGCCCGCACCGCCGCGGCGACGGTCCGGCCCACCGGACGTGCCGAACTCCCCACCGAGCTCGGCACGTTCCAGGCCACCACCTACCCGTCCGCGGCGGGCATCGAGCACCTCGCGCTGACGATGGGCGACCCGAGCGGCGCCGGAGCTCCGCTGGTGCGGCTGCACAGCGAATGCCTCACCGGCGACCTCGTCGGCTCGCTGCGCTGCGACTGCGGCGTGCAGCTGCGCACGGCGATGAGCACCATCGCCGAGCAGGGGCGGGGAATCCTCCTCTACCTGCGCGGGCACGAAGGGCGCGGCATCGGGCTCGGACACAAGCTGCGGGCCTACGAACTCCAGCAGCACCGCGGGATGGACACCCTGGAGGCCAACGTGGAACTCGGATTCCCGGTCGACGGCCGCGACTACACCGACGCGGCGCGAATCCTGCACGACCTCGGGGTGAGCTCCGTGCGGCTGATGACGAACAACCCGGACAAGTGCCGCGCCCTCGCCGAGCACGGGATCGACGTCGCCGAGCGCATCGCCCTCGAAGCGCCGCCCAACCCGCACAACACCGGATACCTGGCAACCAAACGCGACCGAATGGGCCACCTACTCCAGCAATCCGCTTGATCGAGGGGTTGTTTCCGGATGGCCTGCGTAGTGGGTCGGGTGGCGGAACCTCAGCGGTTTCCTCGCTGCGGGATCTTTTTTCCAAGTGGCTCCGCCACGAGGAAAAAAGCCGTCCTCGCGAGGAAACCGCTGAGAAC
>NZ_JBSFWJ010000075.1:0-28748 GCF_053592695.1 Saccharopolyspora sp. NPDC002578
CCCGGCGGGCGTGGTCCGGCCGCCCGGCGGGGGCCCCCCCCCCCCCCCCCCGGCGCCCCCCCCCCCCCCCGCCGCACTCCTGGTTCCACTGCCCGCCCGTTCCCCCACCCACACCTCGGAGACGTCTGATGTCGCTCACGTTCCACTGGTTCCTGCCCACCTACGGCGACAGCCGCTACCTCGTCGGCGGTGGTCACGGCGTCGCGACTTCGACCGCGGCGGGTGCTCGCCCGGCGACCTTGCAGTACCTGGGCCAGATCGCGCGCAGCGCCGAGCAGCTCGGTTTCGAGGGTGCGCTGACGCCGACGGGCGCGTGGTGCGAGGACGCGTGGCTGTCCACGGCGATGCTCGCCGAGTCGACGGAGCGGTTGAAGTTCCTCGTCGCGTTCCGCCCGGGCCTGCTGTCGCCGACGTTGGGCGCGCAGATGGCCGCGACGTTCCAGCGGCACTCGGGCAAGCGGTTGCTGCTCAACGTGGTCACCGGTGGGGAGAGCCACGAGCAGCGCGCCTACGGCGACTTCCTGGACAAGGAGGGCCGGTACGCGCGTTGCGACGAGTTCCTGCACGTGGTGCGCGCGTTGTGGCGCGGTGAGCGCGTCGACTTCAGCGGCGATCACGTGCGGGTGGAGGGCGCGGAGCTGACCCGCACGCCGGACCCGGTGCCGGACATCTACTTCGGCGGGTCTTCCCCAGCGGCCGGGAACGTGGCCGCGAAGCACTCCGACGTGTACCTGACGTGGGGCGAGCCGCCCGCGAAGGTCGCCGAGAAGATCGCGTGGATCAAGTCGCTGGCCGCCGAGCAGGGCCGCACGCCCAGGTTCGGCATCCGGCTGCACGTGATCAGCCGGGACACCTCGGAGCAGGCGTGGGCGGAGGCGCGGCGGCTGCTGGACGCCATCGACCCGAAGACGATCGAGCAGGTGCAGAGCGGCCTGAACCGCAGCGAATCCGAGGGCCAGCGCCGGATGTTGGACCTGCACGGCGGTTCCACGGCGGACCTGGAGATCTACCCGAACCTGTGGGCGGGTGTCGGTCTGGTGCGCGGCGGTGCCGGGACGGCGCTGGTCGGCAGTCATGAGGAGGTCGCCGCGCGCATCGAGGAGTACGCCGCGCTGGGCTTGGACGAGTTCGTGCTCTCCGGCCACCCGCACTTGGAGGAGGCGTACTGGTTCGGCGAGGGCGTGCTGCCGATCCTGGAGCGCAAGGGCTTGTGGAGCCACCCCGGAAACCCGGAGCAGCCCGCGGGCCAGAGCATCCCGTTCGCCGGTGCCCCGGAGCCCGCCGCCGCGTCCTGAGCTCCTGAGGGGGAACCGGTCCGCACCCGGTGTGAGTTCGGGTGCGGACCGGAGATCCCGCCGCTGCGCTGCCGTTCCGGGGCAGCGTCGGCGCGGAAGCGGCGGGACCGGTTCCGCCCGGCCCGTGTCGGGGGCGGGACCGGGCGGGTTCCCGGCTCGCTCGGAGGAGGCGGGGGAGTGCCACGAGCCGGGAGTTCTTCGCGCCGTGGCGCGGAATTCAAGCGACGAAGATCGGCAGCGCACCCGTCGCGGACGGGCAGAGCGCGCGACCTAGGTGCCCCGCGTTCGGGCGGCTCCGGCGCAGGTGCGCCGGGCCGTGTACGAGGTGCCCGCAGACGCAGCGCAGCGGCCCTCGATGAGTCCGCTGGAGACGATGCCACCGTCCGTCGGTGGGCCCGCAGGCCCACGGGGTGCCGGTTTCGCGGATGATCCGGAGCAGCGCGAGCGATCGCGGCGGTAGCGCGACTCCCTCGCACAGTCCAGGCCGGAAGCCGCACCGCGGGTGGCAGCTCTGCGAATCACCTGTCCGCACAACGCTTTCCGGCTCGTGCCGGTTTCGATCACGTGGACCACGCCGTCCGGCGCGGTGGATGAGTACCAGCTCACCCATGCCCACCTCCTCGCACTCTCGGTAGCGACTCTTAAACTCTGCGTATCGGCTAGTGGTTTGCAAGCTAGCGGCTAGTCGCTAGCCTCGGTACCCCCCTGATCGGGCGAAAGTGGAGTGGCGCATGTCGAACGCAAGGCAGATCACGCTGGGCAAGCTGATCCGCGATCTGCGGAAGTCGGCGAAGGTGACGGTGCAGCAGGCCGCCACCCACCTGGACTGCTCGGTCGCGAAGATCGGCCATTGGGAGCGCGGTCTTTACAAGACGAACCGCAGCGAGCTGGCGGATCTGCTCGTCATGTACGGCGTTGATGAAGAGACGCGGGACCGGGCCGAAAATCTGCGGCGCGAGGCGGCGAAAACTCAGAAGGACTCGGAATGGTGGGACCCGTTCGACCTGCCGAAGTGGTTTTCGCCGTTCATCGGGCTCGAACAGGAAGCGATCGAGGTGTTCACGTTCGAGCTCGGGATCATTCCTGGGCTGCTGCAAACGCGCGATTATGCCCGCGAGATCCACAAGGCCGGGCGGATGACGTTCGGCGAGGGGCAGATCGAGGACTTGGTGGAGCTGAGGGCGCGGCGGCAGGAGCGGCTGTCCGGAGATGATCCGCTCGTGGTGCGGGCGGTGATCGCAGAGGAAGCGCTGCATCGGTTGTGGGGCAACGCCGGCGTGATGGGCCAGCAGCTGGACGCCCTGTTGGAGCACGCGGAGCGGGACAACGTCGTCATTCGGGTGCTGCCGTTCGAGGCCGGTGCGCACCTGAGTCCGCAGGGCTCGTTCGCGGTGCTCCGGTTCCCGGCGAACACGGCTGACATGGCATTCATCGACACTCCGTTGAGCGGTCGAATCGTGGACAATTCAAGGGACACGTCGGAACTGTCCAGGATGTTCAGCGAATTGCAGCATTCCGCATTGGATGTTGATCAATCATTGGATCTCGTGCGTACACTGTCCGATGAGTTTCATCGCCGTCAGTGAGGAGCCGGGGCATGTCTGACACGGAGTGGAAGAAGTCGTCGCGAAGTGCGCAGGCGAGCAACTGCGTGGAAACCGCCGAACGGGGTGGATTCTCGGTAATCCGTGACTCCAAGGATCCGGCGGGACCGTGGCTTCGGTTAACGGATGGGGCGTTCGGCCGATTCATCCAGGGGATCAAGCTGGGCGAGTACGCCGGTTGAGCAGCGAAGCGCGCCGCCCCGGCCGCCGGGGGCGGCGCGCTGTCGCTCGACCCGCAGCTAGCAAGCTAGCAGCTACTGATACTCTCCGTGATATAAGGTCACATAAAGTGATTGTCGCGGGTGAGAAGGGTCGTGCGATGGCGACGTTGCCGTGTGTGTGGCACTACGAGGAGGCGCACGACCTCACGTTCCGCTGGGGGCGCAAGGACGGCTACATCGCGGTGCTCAGCGGTGATCGCACCTACGAGCACCACGACCACGGCCTGGTCGCCCGCGTCCCGGTCAGCGCCGGGTGGGTCAGCGGCGAGGACATCAAGCTCCGCGCTCGCCGCTGGATCCGGACGAACCGCTGAGCTGCCCCTGTCAGAAGGCTGCGTTAGTTCGAGTGATCGAAAGGAGGCGTGGATGTCCGGATACAACTGGAAAAAATCGTCGCGTTCGACCCAAGGTGGCCAATGCGTGCAGACATCAGGGGCACGTGGCGCCGCTCTGATCAGAGATTCCAAGCTGGGGGACCGCTCTCCGATCTTGAGGGTATCTCCCGCCGTGTTTGGTCGGTTCGTGCAAGCCATCAGGACTGATCGCTTCGAGTGATCACGGAGAAGCGGTTGCTCGGCCCCTGCTTTCGCGACTGGGGACCGAGCCGCGTCAGCTCGCGGTGTCGAAGTGCAGGTCCTCGCGGCGGATGAAGAGGGTGGCGGCGGTGCCGATCACGCCGGTGAGCACCAGGTAGCCGCAGGCCAGCCACGGCGAACCGCCACCGGCCGCGAGCAGCGCCGTCACGATCAGCGGCGTCAGGCCGGACGCGTAGATGCCGGAGAACTGGTAGATGAACGACATCCCCGTGTAGCGCAGTCGCACCGGCGAGAGCTGCGCGTACAACGTGCCCTGCGGCGCGTAGATCACCGAGTGGACCACGCCGAGCACCAGCACGATGACCAACCCGGTCAGCAGCGGGCTCCGCGTCTGGAACGCGAGGAACGCCGGGTACACCGACAGCGCGAACAGCGCCGAGCCCAGCGCGTAGAGCGTGCGCGGCGAATGCCGGTCGCCGAGCCGCCCCACGACGGGGATCAGCACCGCCAGCACCAGGGCCGCCGCCATCACGCCGACCAGCACGTCGTTGCGCGGCAGGCCGAGCGTGCCGGTGGCGTAGGTCAGGAAGAACACCGCCCACGTGTTGAACGCGGCGCCCTCCGACCAGCGCGACAGCAACCCGAGCAGCGTGTTGCGGCGGTTCACGCGGTCCCGGAACAGCTCCAGGAACGGGATGCGCGCGGTGCCCTGCAACGCCCGCATCTGCTGGAACGCCGGGGTTTCCGCGACGCGCAGCCGGATCACCAGGCCGACGAGCACCAGCACCAGGCTCAGCCCGAACGCGATCCGCCAGCCGTAGCCGAGGAACTGCTCGTCGTCGAGCACGTTGCCCAGCAGCGCGAACAACCCGGTGCCCAGCCCGAGCCCGACCGCGAGGCCGACCTGCGGCCACGAGCCGTACAGCGAGCGCTTGCCCGGCGGCGCGTACTCGACGGCCATCAGCACCGCCCCGGCCCACTCGCCGCCGATCGCGAGGCCCTGGAACAGCCGCAGCAGCACCAGCAGCAGCGGAGCCCACATGCCGACCTGCTCGTAGGTGGGCAGCGCGCCCATCGCGGCCGTCGCCAGGCCCATCACGATCATCGTGGTGACCAGCGTGCGCTTGCGGCCGATGCGGTCGCCGATGTGGCCGAACAGGATGCCGCCAAGCGGCCGGGCGACGAAGCCGACGAAGAACGTGGTGAACGCCAGCATCGTGCCGACCGTCGGATCGGCCGTGGGGAAGAACAGCTTGTCGAACACCAGGCTGGCGGCGGTGCTGTAGAGGAAGAAGTCGTACCACTCGACCGTCGTGCCGATCAGGCTGGACGTGATGACGGTGCGGACGTTCTTCTCCGACGAGCCGTGCTCGGCCGGCTCGGTCGTGGCGGTGCTCATGGGGCGGGCTCCTGGCTGCGGCGGAACCGCGCGGCGCGCGGCGCGAACGGCACCCGCCGGGGCGGCGATCCGGGAACGCGGAGGTGGCCGGATCGTGGGCCGCGGTCAGCGCGGGACGCGGCGGCGGCTCGGATCGCGGTGATCGGAGTCGATCGGCGGGTGCGAGGGGACGGTCAGGAGCGTGGACAGCTCGCCGACGTCACCCGCAGCAGATCCACGTGGTGACGCGTCGTGAGCAGAACCGTTCGCACGCGACGACGCTAGGAACGCGACCGGTCGCTGTCAACAACTCCGTGTCGGCCACCACGGGCTGGGCCGCCGATTCGTCCACAGTGGACGCCTACTGTGGCGGATTGCACGTTCCGCGGCGGTAACTTCCCGCGTCGGTTGCGCGACGATGAGTGTGGTACTGAACGCGCGGAAGGGGTTCGACGTGGCTGCCGACCGACCGGAGAGTCGGGAAACGGACAATCGTGATCACAGCGGCGGCGCGCCGCCACCGGTCACCCGAACCGTCGCCACCTCGGCCGGCACCGGCCCGCCGCCCGGTTCCGCTCCACCCGGCTCCGCCCCGCCCGGCTCCGGCTCCGGGCAGCGGCAGGCGTGGCTGATCTGGGGCGCCGCCGTCGTCACCTACCTCGCGGCGGTGTTCCACCGGGGCACGCTCGGCGTCGCCGGTCCGCTCGCCATCGAGCGCTTCGAGGTCGGACCCGCCGCGCTGAGCGCGTTCACCGTGCTGCAGGTCGGCATCTACGCCGCCATGCAGATCCCCACCGGGCTGCTGGTGGACCGCTTCGGCTCGCGGCGCATCCTCACCGCGGCCGTGCTGCTGCTGGGCTGCGGGCAGCTGCTGTTCGCGCTCGCCACGTCCTACCCGATGGGGCTGCTGGCGCGCGGCGTGCTCGGCGTCGGTGACGCGCTGACCTGGGTGAGCATCCTGCGGCTGGTCGCGACCCGGTTCTCCGCGCGGCAGTACGCGCTGGTCGCCACCTTCTCCGCCGCGCTGGGCGCGCTCGGTGGTGTGGCGGCCACGTTCCCGCTGACGGCGCTGCTCGGCGCGCTCGGCTGGACCTGGACCTTCCTGCTGGTCGGCGGGATCACCGCGGCCTACGCGGCGGTGACCGCCGGGGTGGTCCGCGACGTTCCCGGCACCACCTCGCGCGGGGAGGACGCGAGCGACATCCTGCGGAAGGTGCGCTCGGCGTGGGCGATCCCCGGCACGCGGCTGGCGTTCTGGGCGCACTTCGGCACGATGTTCGTGCCCAACGCGCTGAGCCTGCTGTGGGGCTACCCGTACCTCGTCGAAGGCGTCGGCGTGCCCCCGGCGACCGCGAGCGTCGTGCTCAGCCTGCTGATCATCGGGCAGGTCGCGGGCGGGCCGCTGGTCGGCGCGATCATCGGGCGGTTCCCGGCGTGCCGGATGCCGATCGTGCTCGGCTACCTCGGCGGCAACGGGCTGGCGTGGCTGGTGCTGCTGAGCTTCGCGCGGCCACCGCTGGCCGTGGTGTGCGCGGCGTTCCTCGTGTTCGCGATGGGCGGTCCCGTCTCCAGCATCGCGTTCGCGCTGGTGCGCGACTACAACCCGATCAGCCAGGTCGGCACCGCCACCGGCATCGCCAACGTCGGCGGGCACAGCGCCACCGCGCTGAGCGTGCTGTCGGTGGGCGTGGTGCTGGAACTCGTCGGCGGCTACCGCGTGGCGCTGCTGGCGCTCGTGGCCGTCCTGCTGCTGAGCGCGTTCCGCACCGCCGTGTGGTGGCGCCGCACCCGCGCGGCCGTGCTCACCGCGCAGGACCGCGGCGAACCCGTCCCCGTCCTGGTCCGCCGACGCCGCTGGGACCTCGCCGAAGCGGAGCCGGCTCCGGCGACGTGAGGAGCTCGTTTCCGGACGCGTCGGGCGGCGGAACCCCGGCGGCGTGCCCGAACGCGCGGCGGTGACCGGTCAGCCGCCGCCGCGCCGGGCGTTGCCGTCGGCCAGCCGCCGCCAGGCGCCGGGAGAAACACCTTCCCTGCGCAGGAACGTGCGGCTCAGGGCCGTGCCGGTGTGGTAGCCGACGCGGACGGCGACCTCCTGCACGCTCAACGAGGTCTCCCGCAGCAACGTCTTCGCCCGGTACATGCGCCAGGACGTGAGGTAGCCCAGCGGCGTGTCCCCGGCCTTCTCCTTGAACAGGGCGGCGAACGCCGAACGGGACATCCCGGCCGTCCGGGCCAGCGCGTCGACCGTCCACGGGTGGGCCAGGTCCGCGTGCAACTCCCGCATCGCGGTGGCCAGCCACGGGTCGCGGAGCGCGGCGATCCAGCCGATGGTGCCGCCGCCGACGTCCGCGCAGCACGCTCGCACCGCCTGGACGAACAGCGCGTCCGAGAGGCGGCTCGTCACGAAGCCCGCTCCCAGGCCGTCCGCCGCGGACTCCTGCGCGATGAGGTCGAACGTGGCGCGCAGCAGCCGCCCGGAGCCGGTGCCCAGGTTCAGCCGGAACAACGGTGGCAGCAGTGCGAACAGGGCGTCCGCGGCGACCGCGTCGAAGGTGAAGCGGCTGGAGACGATCTCGGTCGGCTCGCCGTCACCGCCTGCTTCGGCCGTGCCCCCGGGGTCGTGCACGGTCATGCCGTCGCAGTCGACGAGCTCGCGGCCGAGCTCGTCCTGCAGCGCGAACTCCACGCCGGCCCGGACCAGGAAGCAGTCGCCCGCGGTCAAGTGCTGCGGTTCGCCCAGCTCGGCGGCGGTGAGCCAGCACGATCCGCTGGAGACCAGCAACAGCCGGGCGAGGTGCCGGGCGGGGAACGCGATGCCCCACGGCGCGCGGGCGGTGATCCGCACGTACCGCGAGCTCTCGATCTTCATCGTGGTGAGGAGATCGTCGACCGGATCCACCGCGCTCCTCTGGACGATGCGCACTAAAAACTGGACCTGAGGATACAACTCGTCCTAGGCGCCCGGCTTACGGTGGAGCGATGAGAGCTACTGACACGCGGATGTTCGAAGTCAGCGACGACCGGCCCGGTCGTCCCCGCCGAGCGGCCGGTGCCCGTTCCCGCTGCGGGCGAAGTGCTCGTGCGGGTCCGCGCCCGCTCGCTCAACGCCCGGGACCTGCCCATCGTCGGCCGCCGCTACTCGGTCGCCGTGCCGCCGGGGCGGATACCGCTGTCCGACGGCGCGGGCACCGTGGAAGCCGTCGGCGAAGGCGTCAGCCGGTTCCAGGTCGGTGATCGCGTCATGAGCACCTTCCACCCGAACCACCTCTACGGCCCGCTGCCCGGGTGGGGCGAGCTGTACGGGGTGCAGCGCGACGGCTGGCTCACCGAGCACATCGCCGTCGGCGAGCACAGCGTCGTCGCGGTACCGGAGCACCTGTCCTTCGCGGAAGCGGCCACGCTGCCGTGCGCCGCGCTCACGGCGTGGTCGGCGCTGTCCGGGATCGGCGCGGGGGACTCGGTGCTGCTGCAGGGATCGGGCGGCGTGTCCGTGTTCGCGCTCCAGTTCGCCCGCCTGGCCGGTGCGCGGGTGCTGGTCACCACGTCCAGCGCGGAGAAGGGCCGGCGCCTGCGGGAGCTCGGGGCGTCGGAGGTCGTCGACCGCACCGCGACGCCGGAGTGGGGCGACCAGGTGCGGGAGCTGACCGGCGGCGGCGTCGATCGCGTCGTGGACATCGGCGGAGCCGGGACGATCGCCGGGTCGATCGCCGCCCTGGCCCAGGGCGGAACGATCTCCCTCGTCGGCAACCTCGGCTCGGGCGGCGGCATGGATCTGACGCGGTTCCTGAGCCGCGGCGCCACGCTCCGCGCGATCACCGTCGGCAACCGGAGCGACTTCGAGCGGATGAACCGGGTCATCGGCCTGCACCAGGTGCGGCCCGTGATCGACCGGATCTTCCCGTTCGAGGAGTCCCCGGCCGCGTTCTCCCACTTCGAGCACGGATCGCGGCTGGGCAAGGTCGTCATCGGCGACTGATCCCGCGGCTCCGCGAACGCGCGGTGCCGTAGGGGAGCGCGGACCGCGCGCTCCGAGTCGCGACCCGCTTCACCAGCGGTGATGCCGTCGACGCGTCCGCGAGTCAGCCGCGCGGTGTGGCGGTCTCGTCCAGCTTGGCCCAGCCGGGCTCGACCTGGGACCACGAGCCGGTGCCGCTGAGCACCGCGATCTCCGCCGTCTTGAGCTCGTGCGGGGTGCCGGTGAGGACGGCGACCAAGTCCTCCAAGCCGGGGTTGTGGCCCACGAGCAGCGCGGTCTCCGCCTCGTCGGGGAGCTCGTTGAGCACCGCGATCAGCTCACCGGCGGTGGCGCCGTAGAGGCGTTTGTCGTGCCGGGTCTCGGCCTTGCCGGTCACGTCCGCGATCAGCTGCCACGTGCGACGCGCCCGCTTCGCGGGGGAGCACAGCGCGAAACCGATGTCGGGCACCCGCTCGGCCAGCCACCTCCCCGCTTCCGGAGCGTCCCGTTCGCCACGTTCGGTGAGCGGGCGTTCGAAGTCGTCGACGTCGTCCGGCCACGCCGACTTCGCGTGCCTGCACACCACCAGAGTGCGTGTCATCGCCACCGTTCCTCATCGTCGTACCGCCCAGGGTAGTCGGCGGGAACGCCGTTCGGCGCGCGTCTTTGATCTTGTTCGGTGCAGAGCCGGGCGTCCCAGGCCCGAGCTCGGCGCCTTTCGGGAGCGGCCAGGCGCTTGCGCGGCGCGGATCTCAGCCGGTGGCGAGGCCGGACCGGGAGGCGAACGCGTGCCGCCTCCCGGTCGCCGCCGGCATCCGCGACGCGCCGCGCTGACCACGCGGGGCGTCGGCTGCCGGGATCAGAGTTCGAGGACCACCCGGTAGCGCGCGGCACCTCGCCGGACGCGGTCGAGCGCCTGCTCGACGTCGCTGATCGGGAACGTCTCGACGGCGGCCGTGATCCCGTGACGAGCGGCGAATTCGAGCATCTGCCGGTTGCGCGTCGGTGATGCCGTCACGCCGCCCGCGATCCTCTTCTCCTCCGGGAGCAGGCTCATGGTGGCGGCGGCGATCGGGCCGGGCGGGGCCCCGACGACGCACAACGTGCCCCGCGGTCGCAGGACACCGAGGTAGTCGTCCCACGGCAGGTCCGCCGAGACGGTCGAGAGCACGAAGTCGAACGAGTTCGCGGCTTCGCGCAGGGCGCCTTCCTCGCTGGTGGCGATGAAGTCCGTCGCGCCGAACCGGCGGGCGTCCTGCTCCTTGTCCGGGGTGGTCGAGATGGCGGTGACCGCACATCCCCACTTCGCCAGGAACTGGACGGCCAGGTGGCCCAGGCCGCCGATGCCGACGACCGCCACCCGGTCGATCGGCCGCACGTCGTTGTCCACGAGCGGGTTGAACACGGTCGAACCCGCGCACAGCAGCGGCGCGGCGTCCGCGGACGAGATCGCGTCCGGGAGGGGGCAGACGAACCGCCAGTCGCTCGCGCGCACGTGATCGGCGAATCCGCCCCGGTCGCCGCGCAGGACCATGTTGTCCTTGTGCGGGCACAGGTTGTGCCGCCCGCTCATGCACCACTGGCAGCGGAAGCAGGAGCCGGCGGTGGCGCCCACGCCGACGCGCTGCCCGATCGGCAGCAGGTCCTGGTCGACCGCGTCGCCGACGGCCGCCACGATCCCGACCGCCTCGTGCCCGGCGACGACGGGGTAGCGGGAGACGCCGAACTCGTCATCGATCATGCCGACGTCGGTGTGGCACACCCCGCAGTGCGTCACCCGCACGTCGACCTCGTTGTGCCCCAGCGGTTCCGCTTCGTACTCGTGGGCGCGCAGCCGCCCGCCCGCTTCGTCCGCCGCGTACGCGTGAACCCTCATGTGGTCGCTCCTGAGTAAACAAACTAGTTGGTTACTTCAATCTAGCCGGACATGCGGCCGTGTCAAACAATCCGGTTGGTTTAATCTGCCCCGCATGAGGGACGGACAAGCGACGCGACGCCGCCTGCTCGACGCGGCCACCGCGGAGTTCGCCGCGCACGGGATCGCCGGGGCACGGGTGGACCGGATCTCCGCCGCCGCCAAGGCGAACAAGGCGCAGCTCTACGCCTACTTCGGCGACAAGGACCGCCTGTTCGACGCCGTCTTCCAGGAGCACTCGGACGCGATCACGGACGCGGTACCGATCACCGCCGAAGACCTGCCCGGTTACGCGGCCCGCCTCTACGACGCCTGCGTCGCGCGGCCCGAACTGGTCCGGCTCGCGACCTGGGCGCGACTGGAACGGGTCCCGGCGGGCGAACTCGTCGCGGACAAGAGCGAGAAGTCCGAGCTGAAGCGGCGGTCCATCGCCGACGCCCAGCGCAGCGGGCACGTCGACCCGGACTTCGAACCCGGCGAAGTGCTCGCCATGGTCAGCACCATGGCGCTCGCCTGGTCACCGGCGAGCCTGTTCCACGCCGCCACCGCCGACGACCCCGAACCCGAGCACGAGCAGCGCCGCCGGTTCCTCGCCGAAGCGGTTCGCCGCGCGTTCGCACCGCCGCCGCGCTGATCAAGGCCCGACGGACCGGACCTCCCGCGGGAACTCGCGTCCAGCGCGCGGAAAGTCCGGTCCGGCCGGAGTCGAGGTCAGGCCGTGAGGCGGACCGGCAACCGCTGCGGGCCGTTGGAGATGAACGACTCCGAGGACTTCAGCTCCCCGGCCGACACCGCCAGCTCCAGCTCGGGGAAGCGGGCGAACAGCGCGGGCAGCGCGATGTGCGCCTCCAGCCTGGCCAGCGCCGCGCCCAGGCAGAAGTGCGGGCCGAATCCGAACGCCAGGTGATCCCGTGCGCCGCGGCCCGCGTCGAACACGTCCGGCTCGTCGTAGTGGCCCGGGTCGCGGTTCGCCGCCGCGTAGGAGGCCAGGATCGCGTCGCCCTCGGCGATGACCGTGCCGTCGGCGAGCTTGATCTCGGTGGTGGCGAACCGCAGCGGCACGTTCGCCAGCGCCGGTTGCCAGCGCAACGTCTCCTCCACGACGTCGTCCCAGCTCAGATCACCCGCGTTCAGCGCGGCGCGCTGGTGCGGATGCGTCGTGAGCGCCACGACCGCCTGGCCCAGCAGGTTCACCGTCGTCTCGTGCCCGGCGCCGATCATCAGGATCAGCGTGTCGGCGAGCTCCCGTTCGCTGAGCCGGTTCTCCTCGTCGTCGCGGGCCGCGAGCAGGCCACTGGTGAGGTCGTCGCCGGGGTTGCGGCGCTTCGACTCGATCAGGTCGGCGAGGAACCGCCCCATCTGCGCCGCCGTGGCCGCCGTCTCCTCCGGAGTGGCCGAAGTGCGGAACACCTCGTCGACGATGTGGCGCAGCGTCCCGCGCAGCTCCGCGGGCACGCCGAACAGGTCGGTGATCACCGCGATCGGCAGCGGGTACGTGAACGCCGCCCGCAGGTCCACCTCGCCGGACTCGGTCGCGAGCTCGTCGAGCAGCTCCGCGGTGATCTGCTCGATGCGCGGGCGCAGCGCCTCCACCCGGCGCGGGGTGAACGCCTTCGACACCAGGCCGCGCAGCCGGGTGTGCTCGGCGCCGAACGCGGTGAACATGTTGTCCACGCCCACCCAGGAGATCAGCGGCCAATCGCCCGGAACCTCGCCGTTGATCCACGCGGGCCAGTGCTGCCGGGGGTCTTTCGACACCCGAGGATCCGCGAGCAGCCCGCGCAGCTCGCCGTGATCCGTGACCACCCACGCCGGTACGTCACCGGGCAGCGTCACCAGGGCCGCGGCGCCGTGCGCGCGCAGCCGGTCGGCCTCCCCGTGCACATCGGCGCCGGCCGGATCGAGAGCGGCTACCGGGCACTGCGATGGGGGCATTCGGATCCTCCTGTGGCGGGTTCGGCGAGAGTGGTCACCGCTGGGAAGCGCACCGGGAGGGCGGTCAACGCCCGGTGGAAGGGACCCGGCCGCCACTGCAGCGGTTGCTGATCATCCAGCTCGACTTCGGGAACGTAGTCCAAAAGCGTTTCCAGCGCCACGGTCGCGATCAAGCGCGCGGGCCTGCTCGCCGGGCAGGTGTGCGCGCCCGCGCTGAACGCCAAGTGCGCCCGGTTGCCTGCGGGAACCTGGCCACCGGGGTGCAGCGACGGGTCCGTGTTGATCGCCGCCATCGAGATCACCACCGGCTCGTCCGCGGCCAGCGCGACCTGGCCGAGGTGCAGCGCGTGCCGCGGGTACGTGATCGCGTAGTTCGTCAGCGGCGTGAACCGCCACAGCACGTCGTCGAGCGCCTCGTCCAGCGCGACGCTGCCGGTGGCCACCGCGTCCGCCACCCGGTGCTCGGTCAGCAGCAGGTACAGCGCGTTCGCGATCCAGTTGCCCAGCGGCTCCGCACCCGCGCCCATCGTGATGATCAGCTGGTGCACCAGCTCGTCGTCGTCGAGCCCGTGCGGGTGCTCGATCATCCGGGTCGTGACGTCGTCGCCGGGGTTTGCGCGCTTGTAGCGGACCAGGTCCGCGACGCTCGTCTCCAAGTACTGGTTCGCCAGCTGGGGGTCGGTGCCGTCCCACAGCGCGGCGATCGCGGCGACCATGTCCTGCGCGATCTCCGCCGGGCAGCCGAACATCTGCTGCAGCACCAGCAGCGGCAGCTGCGCCGCGTACTCGCCGAGCAGGTCCGCGTGGCCGCGGCCGGTGAAGCCCTGGATCAGGTTGATCGCGCTGGACTGCACGAACCGCCGCAGCTGGGCCGGTTTCACCGCGGTGAGGCTGTTCTCCACCGGCGGGCGCAGCCGCGCGTGCCGCTCGCCGTCGGCGTAGAGCGTGTTCGGCCGCCACGACATCATCGGCAGCACCGGGGTGTCCGGGGGAGCGGTGTCCTGCCAGCGGCGGGAGTCCTTCACGAACACGTGCGGGCTGCGCAGCACCTGCAGCGCCGTGTCGTAGTCCACGACGAGCATCGCGGGCACGTCCGGCGCCAGCAGCACCGGCACGATCGGGCCCCGCGCCCGCAGCCGCGAGTACACCTCCTCCGGGCGGGCGGTGAACTCCTCGCCGTAGAGCGGGACGCGGGACTGCTGATCGGGGTGGCCGGGGGAAAGGGCGGTCATGGTGGCTCCGTGCTCAGGACTGGGTGGAGGGGAGGATCGCGGTGCGGGCGGACGGGTGCACCGGCGCGGCGCGCGCGGCGCCCGTCACAGCCGCACCGTCGGATCCGCCGCGTGCCTGCCCGTCGACGAGGCGGCGACCACGTGCTCGACGAGTTCGACCAGGACCCGCGCGCAGGACGCCTGATCCCTGGCGTCGCAGACGGCGACGGGCGTGTCCGGATCCGGATCGAGCGCTTCCCGCAGCTCCGCGACCGAATGCCGCGGCGCGTCGTCGAACACGTTCACCGCGATCGCGTACGGCACCCCGAGCTCCTCGACGCGGTCCATCACCTCGAACGAATCCGCCAGCCGCCGCGTGTCCGCGAGCACCAGCGCGCCCAGCGAGTTGTTCGCCAACGTCCGCCACAAGTACGCGAACCGCTGCTGACCGGGCGTGCCGAACAGGTACAGCACCAGCCGGTCGTTGAGCGTGCGGCGCCCGAAGTCCAGCGCCACCGTCGTCGTCGACTTCGCGGGGGTGTGGCGCAGCTCGTCGACGCCCTCGCTGGCCGAGGTCAGCGACTCCTCGGTGTGCAGCGGCGCGATCTCCGACATGGTGTCGACGAACGTGGTCTTGCCGACCCCGGCCGGGCCGACGATCAGGATCTTCGCCGATCGCCGCACCGTCGGGGCCACGTAGGCCGTCTCAGGCGGAGGTGTCCAGGCGGCGGAGTCCATTGAGCACCTCCTCCAGCAGGTCGGGGCTGGGGACGGACGACGGGCGCTCCGCCGACGCCGGAACCAGGTAGCCCTCATCGATCAGGTCGGACACCACGACCAGCGCGACCGTCAGCGGCAGCTCGGCGTGCGCGGCGATCTCGGCGACCGCCAGCGCACCGCCCTGGGCCACCTGCACGATCCGGCGGCGATCCGGATCGAGCTCCGACATCGTGCCGCGCGCCGCGGCCCGCACCAGCGCCGCGGGCTCCATCTGGTGCTGCGCCCGCGCGCGGCCCCGGGTGAGCACGTAGGACCGCACCAGGTCCGACTCCCGCCGGTGCGGGCCGGGGCTCACGTCGGCCGCCTGGCGGCGGTGCGCGCAGCCGTGCCCATCTCTTGCCCGAGGCGCTTGGCCGTCACCTGCATTTCCGTCGACGCCACTCCCAGATCGGCGTCGGCGTCGGTCACCAGGACCAGGTACGACTCCTCGCCGAACGGTTGCAGCAGCTGGTACCCCTGCGCGTGCTGCACCAGCACCTGTTCGAAACCGCTGGTGGGGTAGCCCAGCGGTTCCATCCCGTGCCGGGCGCAGGCCTGCAGCGGCGAACTGACCGCCGCCCAGCGCTCGGCATCGGCCTGGTCGAGCCCGTTGTTCTTGACCAGGAGCATCCCGTCACCGGACACCGCGATCGCCGCCCGGATCCCGGAGTGCTCGACGAGGTCGTCGAGCACCCAGCTCCGGTCGGGCTTCGGCGCCGTCGGGGCCGTCTCGGTCATGCGTCTGCATCCCTTCTGGAAGTGGAGCCGTCCGCCGCGTCCGACTGCTCGGACTCGGACAACGCCTGTGCGGCGGCGGAGAATTCGGCGGCCGAGTTCGCGCCCGTCGCGCGCTGCAGGCCGCGCAGGCTCTGCGACGCGTCCGCCGTGCGCCGCTGCGCTCCGTCCGCGATGGCCTGCACCGGGGCGGCGCCGTCGGGCGCGGACAGGTCGCCGGAGCGGGTCATGGTGCGGCGCGGGCGCTTGGGCAGGCCGGACGCGGTCGTGGCCGGTTCGGGTTCGGGCTGGCGGTGGCGCGGTGCGGGCTCGGCCGGTTCGGCGATCGGATCGCCGAACGTCACGGGTTCGGCGGGCTCGCCGGTGGAGGGCTCCGCGGCCGAGGACGCGATGGCGGCGGGCGCGGGCTGCGGGTTCAGCGTGGTCAGCAGGTTGTGCGGGACCAGCAGCACCGCGCGCAGCCCGCCGCGGCTGGAGGCCGCGTCCAGCCGCACCGTGAAGCCGTAGCTCGCGGCCAGCACGCTGCACCCGGCCAGTCCGGTGCGCGGCGGGTTGCCCAGTTCGGTCAGCTCGATCTCGGTGGCGCCGCGGGAGAGCACGGCGTTCGCCTGGTTCAACGCGTCCGGCGGCATGCCCACGCCGCCGTCGTGGATCTCCAGCGACACCCCGTGGTACTCGGCGGTGATCATCACGTCCACCGGCGCGGTGGGCGGCGAGGAGCGGGTCGCGTTGTCCAGCAGCTCGGCCAGCGCCGCGCTCAGCGGCTCCACGACCCGGCCCAGCACCGCCGTCGTCGTGTCCCGGGTGGACAGCCGCACCCGCTCGTAGTCGTGGATGCGCGACTGCGCGGCGCCCACCAGCCGCGCCATCAGCTGCGGGCTGCGCTGCTGGCCGGGCGGCGAGCCGCAGAGCACCGTCACCAGCTGCGCCCGCCGCTGGGCCTGGGCCAGCAGGTGGTCGATCGGGAGCAGGTCCTCCAGAACGTCCGGGCCGTGGGAGCGCTGCATCTCGTGCAGCCGTCCCGCCGCGTTGTTCGTCAACGCCAGGATGCGGCGCATCGTGCCGCCGAGCGCTTCCTGCGCTCCCTGCACGACCTCGCGCCGGTAGGCCTCATCCGGCTCGACGGTGAGCGGCGCGTCCAGCACCGGAGCGGGCGCCGGCTCCGGGGGGAGCTGCGGCTGCACCGGCTCGATCGGGGCCGGTGGTTCGAGGGCGGCCAGCGACCACTGCTCGATCTCCTTGTGCTGTTGGCGCAACCGAGCGCTCAACAACGCCACCGCGGCCCCGAGCAGCACCACCAGGATCACCAGGCCGCCGAGTATCCACCCTGTCGTTTGTTGCATCGCGTCCTCACCCATCCCGCGCCAGCGCGCGGGTCCTCGGCCGTACCAAGCCGGCACGTGGCACTGCCGCACGCAGCGCCACGGCGCACGCGGGCCACCGTAGCGAATCTTGATCACTTTGCGTACGGTTGGCCGTTTTTGAGCGGCACGGCGGGAAAATTGTGATAGGTGATACTCCGGGCGGCGGATGGGGATATTGCGCGGAATGCGCATCTCTGATCTCGGAGCGGGGTGCGTCCGGCCCGAGGCGAGACCGGAGGCACCGGTGCCGCGGGACCACCGAGAGCAGTGCGCATCCGGCGTGGGTGACGGCATCGGCGCAGGTCCGCGAGTTCCGGTGGAGCCGGTCCCGGGACCGGTGGGTTGATCTTCATATGATGTTGTGAATGTCGACACCCGTTGTTCAGCCGCTGTTAGCCGGGCGCTCCGAACCGAATCCGTACGTCCCCGACGTCAGCACCGACTGGTACCGCGGCATCGCCGGGGCCGGTGCGGCGAGCCCGGAGTGGTTCCAGGTGTTCAGCGAGGTGTTCACCGAGGGCGCGATCATCGCCTTCTTGCTGATCTTCGGCTACCTGTTCTGGCGAGCCCGGCGCGATGATCATGAGATCATGGCCCGCGCCGCGCTGCTCGCGCCGGTCACGGTGCTGGCCTACGGGACCAGCGAGATCGTCAAGTCCTTCATCCAGGAGGACCGCCCGTGCCGCGCGGTCGCGCGCATGAGCACCATCGCCACCTGCCCCGAGTTCGGCGACTGGTCGTTCCCCAGCAACCACTCCACGATCGCCGCCGCGGCCGCCGTCGCCGTCCTCTGCGCCCGCCCGTCCTGGGGCTGGTTCGCGGTGACCCTCGGGCTGCTGACCGGGCTGTCGCGGGTGTTCGTCGGCGTGCACTACCCGCACGACGTGCTGGTCGGCCTGTCGCTGGGCGCGCTCGTCGCGGCGCTGCTGCCGTGGCTGGCCGGGCTGATCGTCCCCGTCGTGGAACGGGCCCGGCTGCTGCCCGCCGGGGCGTTCGTCTTCGGCCCCGGCCCGGAGCTCGCCCGCGAGGACGAAACCGTGCAACTGCCCGCCGTGGACGACTCGACCGTGCAGTTCCCCGCCGTGCGCCGCTGACCCGCGTGGCGGCGGTGCCGTCAGCCGAGCTTGGCGCGGATCGCGGGCAGCAGCTCGCCGCGCGCGAACTCGAAGAAGCCGTCCTGGTGGTCGTCGCCGCCGACCTGCACCAGCGCGACGTCGGTGAACCCGCAATCCCGGAACGAGGCCACCGCGTCCACGACGGGGTCCGCGTCCGGGCCGCACGGGATGTTCGCGGCCACGTCCTCCGGCCGCACGAACTGCGTCGCGCCCGCGAACCCGGCCGGGCCCGGCAGGTCCGCGTTGACCCGCCAGCCCCCGGCGAACCAGCGGAACTGCTCGTGCGCCCGCTTGATCGCCGCGTCCCGGTCCGGACCCCAGGACACCGGGAGCTGACCCACCTTGCGATCGCCGCCGCGCGCCGAATCCCAGGCCCGGCACAGCCGCTCATCGGGATCGGTGGAGATCATCGTCTCGGCCAGCGGCGCGAACCGGCGCACCGACTCCGGGCCGGAGACCGCGATCCCGATCGGCACCGGGCGGGACGGCACGTCCCACAACTTCGCCTGGTCCACCCGGAAGTGCCGCCCCACGCGGTCCACCTGCTCGCCGCCGAACAGCGCCCGGATGATCTCGACGGCCTCCTGGAGCATCTCGTGCCGCACGTGCACCGGCGGCCAGCCGCGGCCGACCACGTGCTCGTTGAGGTTCTCCCCGGCGCCCAGGCCCAACGTGAAGCGGTCCTGCGAGAGCAGCCCGATGGTCGCGGCCTTCTGCGCCACGACGGCCGGGTGGTAGCGCAGGATCGGTGCCGTCACGTACGTCATCAGCTCCACGCGCTCGGTCACCTGGGTGACCGCGCCCAGCACGCTCCAGGCGTAGGGGGAGTGCGCCTGGCTCTCCAGCCAGGGCGAGAAGTGGTCGCTCATCACGGCGAAGTCGAACCCGGCGGCCTCGGCGAGCGGAGCGTGCCGGACCAGCGCCCGCGGGCCGGATTGCTCGGTCATCAAGGTGTATCCGATCCGAACCATGCCCTCCAGGCTCGCAGCACGGCGCGGTGAACGCGCTCTGGCGACGGCCGGTGTTCTTGATCTCGGCTTGAGCGGTGGGCCGCTCAGCGGACCTCAGCGGCTTCCTCGCCGCCCGTTGCCGGTGTGATCGCGATTTCCGACGCAGGTCCCTACCCGGCGACATCGCTGTCCGCGCGAGGAAACCGCTGAAAATCCGCCGGTGCCGGCTCGCTCTGGCCGGTCACTGCTCAGCGGCTCCACCGCTGACAGGACGACGACCAACAACGCCGTCCACCCGGAAAGACAAGATCAAAGACACGCGGTGGCGGACTTCCCGCGCGCGGTGGGCGGCGGGCCCGCGCACCGCTAGGCTCGGATCATGGTCGGATCCCTGCTCGGCAACGAGGTCAACCGGGTCGAGGACCCCGAACTGCTGCGCGGTCGCGGCACGTACGTGGACGATCTCCCGCTGGACGGGGTGCTGCGCATCGGATTCGTGCGCTCGCCGCTGGCCCACGCCGAGATCACCTCCATCGACGTCGCCGAGGCCGCCGCCGCGCCGGGCGTCGTCGCCGCGTACACCGCCGCGGACCTGGACATGCCGGTCCTGACACCGTTCATCCCGCTCGGCGACTTCCCCCGCTACCCGCTGGCGAGCGACCGGGTGCGGTTCGTCGGCGACGCGGTCGCCATCGTCGTCGCCGACAGCGGCGCGGCCTTGGCGGACGGGCTGGAACTCGTCGACGTCGAGTACGAACCGCTGCCGGTCGAGGTCGACCCCGAACACGCCATGGACCCGGCATCCCCGCCGCAGTTCCCCGCGCACGGCTCGAACATCGCCGACGGCGCCCGCGACGCCGCGGGAGCCGACGTGCTCGCCGGGGCGGACGTCGTGGTCCGGGCCCGGATCGAGAACCAGCGCCTCGCCGTCGTCCCGATGGAGGGCAACGCGTTCGCCGTGGTGCCCGGCGGTCCCGACGAGGACTACGAGGTCACGGCCTACGCGTCCACCCAGATGCCGCACGCGCTGCGCAGCGGGCTCGCCGCGTCCTTCGGCTGGGACGCCGAACGCGTGCGGGTCATCGCCCCGCACGTCGGCGGCGCGTTCGGCGGGAAGGCCGGCGCCGCCGTGGAATACCTCGCCGCGGTCGCGGTGGCCCGCGAACTCGGCAGGCCCGTGAAGTGGATCGAGGGCCGCTCCGAGAACATGCAGACCATGCCGCACGGCCGGGCCCAGGTGCAGTTCGGCGAGCTCGGGCTCACCCGCGACGGGGACATCGTGGGACTGCGGGCGCGGGTCATCGGCGACGCCGGCGCCTACGGCGGGTTCGGCGGCGCGCTCGCGCTCGGCCCGACCCGGCTGATGTCGCCAGGCGTGTACCGGATCCCGGCGTTGAGCTACGACGGCGTCGCGGTGCTCACCAACACCACTCCCGTCGGCGCGTTCCGCGGCGCCGGTCGGCCCGAGGCCGCGGCCATGCTGGAACGCCTCATCGACCTGGCCGCCGCCGAACTCGGCATCGACCCGGCGCAGCTGCGCAGGCGCAACTTCCTGCGGCCGGAGCAGTTCCCGCACACGACCCTCACCGGAGCGAGCTACGACAGCGGCGACTACGACCTGGCGCTGACCGAGGCGCTGCGCCTGGCCGGGTACGAGGAGCTGCGCGCCGAGCAGGCCCGCCGGCGAGCGGCGGGCGATCCGCTCGCGCTGGGCATCGGGATGAGCACCTACGTGGAGATCACCGGCGGTGGCGCGGGCGAGTTCGCCGCCGTCGAAGTGCACGAGGACGGCGCCACCATCAAGGTCGGCACCTCGGCGCACGGGCAGGGCCATGCCACGTCGTTCTCGATGATCGTCGCCGACCTGCTGGGCATCCCGATGGAGTCCGTCGAGTTCGTCCAGTCCGACACGGCCACCGTCCCGCGCGGCGGCGGCACCGGCGGCTCCCGGTCGTTGCAGGTCGGTGGCAGCGCCGTGCGCGCGGCGGCCGAGGTCGTGCTGCAGCGGGCGAGGGAACTCGCCGCCACGAAGCTGGAAGCAGCGCCCGAGGACATCGAGGTCACCGACGGCGGACTGGGCGTCGCCGGTGTTCCCAGCACCGTGCTGAGCTGGCCGGACCTGGTGCGGGCCGCCGCCGACGAAGGCGGTTCGCTGGCCGCCGACACCGACTTCGCGCCCGGCGGTGCCTCGTTCCCGTTCGGCGCCCACGTGTCCGTCGTGGAGATCGACACCGAGACCGGTTTCGTCACCCCGCTGCGGCACATCGCCGTCGACGACTGCGGCCGGATCGTCAACCCGACGATCGTGCGCGGCCAGCAGCACGGCGGCGCGGTCCAGGGCATCGCCCAGGCGCTGTGGGAGCACATGTCCTACGACGAGGACGGCAACCCGTCCACCGCGACGCTCGCCGACTACGCGATGCCCTCGGCGGCCGACGTGCCCGCGCTGGAGACGGCGAACACGGTGACCGAGAGCCCGCACAACCCGTTGGGCGCCAAGGGGATCGGCGAGTCCGCGACCGTCGGATCTACCCCCGCGGTGCAGAACGCGGTGGTCGACGCCCTCAGCCACCTCGGCGTCCGCCACATCGACATGCCCGCGACCCCGCAGCGCGTCTGGGAGACCATCCGCGACGCCCGAGCGGGCACCCTCGCCGACCCGTGGCGGGAACCCCCGGCCGCCTTCGCCGACCTCCCCGTGCGGGCAGCGGGAAAGCCGGACGACGCTGACGAAGCGGTGGTGTGATCCGGCGGATGCCGACGTGGCCCCGGCCGGATTCCCGGCGGCGGCCGGGGATGCACGGCCCGGCCGGATGGGGAGACCTCCGGCGTCCGCTGCCGGTGGCGGTCTGCTGAAGGTCCCGGTCGAGCGCCCCGCCCCGAGTCAGTGCAGGTCAGAGGATTGCAGCGACGACCCCTGTGCGGTCTCCGGACGGGGGTAGAGGCCGTCGAGCGAGACGGCGATCAGCTTGCGGATGGCGGCTTCGTCGTCGGCGGGCACCAGCTTCGACGACAGGGCGCCCTCGATCATCTCCAGGACCAGCACCAGGTCGGCCGGTTCGATGTCGCCGCGCAGCTCCTCCTCCGCTTGCGCGCGGCGGAACGCGGGCGCGAGCACGGCGATGAGCGAGTCGGCGAACCGGCGCTGCTCGTGCTCCGGCAGCTCCCGGATGATGTTGATCAGCGGTCGCCGGGCCACCTGTTCGCGGAGCACCATGTGCAGCAGGTCCCGGAAGGTGCGGTGGTCGCGCTCGGCGGTGCCGACGATGCACTTCAATGTCTCCAGCCGGTGCGCGGCGACGGTGGTGGCCAGGGCGTAGCGGTCGGAGAAGTGCCGGTAGACGGTCGCCCGCCCGAGTCCGGCGCGGCGGGCGATCTCCTCGATCGGCACGACGTCGGAGCCCTCGGCGAACGCCTCGTCGGCCGCCCGCAGGATGATCTCGCGGTTGCGGCGGGCATCGGTGCGCTGCGGGGTCAGCAACGGACACCTCGCTGTTCGCGCACGTCGGAAGATGTTACCCGTGCGTAGTGAGATCGTCGACCGGTTCTCTCTCTCGGTTTCCTTCCCTACACTTCCGACCCGCCACGCCCGTTGATCAGCGAAGACCGCTCGTGCTCCGGGCCGTGGCCGTCACCCGGCGGTCCGCGAACTCCGCGACACGCCCTCACCGCGCAGGAGAGCCGATGCCCGAACTGAGCCGCCGTTCCGCACTCAAGGGAGCAGCCGTCGCCGCGGGCCTGACCGCGCTCAGCACCCCGCACGCCCTCGCCGCCGTGAACCGGGTCCCGGTGACCCGCGAGGAACACCGCGTCGTCGTCATCGGCTCCGGCTTCGGCGGGGGAGTGACGGCGCTGCGGTTCGCCCAGGCCGGGCTGCCCGTCCTGGTGCTGGAACGCGGGCGCCGCTGGCCCACCGGCCCGAACGCCGACACGTTCCCGAGCCCGCTGGCCCCCGACTCGCGGCTGTCCTGGCTGGGCTCCACGCCCTCGCTGTTCGGGGTGCCGCTGATGCCGTTCGCCCCCTACACGGGGCTGATCGAACAGGTCCCCGGCAACGGCATGGACATCATGTGCGCCGCGGGCGTCGGCGGCGGATCGCTGGTCTACCAGGGCATGACGTTGCAGCCCGCCGCGGACGTGTTCAACGCCAACATGCCCGAGCAGCTCGACTACGCGCGCATGGCCCGCGAGCACTACCCGCGCGTCGCCGAGATGCTGAAGCTGCAGACCGCGCCCGACGAGCTGATCAACAGCACCACGTACAAGCCCTCGCGGGTGTTCGCGCGCAACGCCGAGGCGGCCGGGTACGACCTCTCGAAGATCCCGATGCCGATCGACTGGGACTTCGCGCTGCGCGAGCTGGCGGGCGAGATGAAGCCGTCCTACACCAACGGCGACTGCAGCATGGGCGTGAACAACGGCGGCAAGCACTCCGTCGACGTCACCTACATCGCGCAGGCGGAGGCGACGGGCCGCGTCACCGTCGCCACCCAGCACAACGTCACCGACGTGGCGATGGCCAAGGACGGGCGCTGGGAGGTCCACGTCGACCGCATCGACAGCGACGGCACCGTGCTGGAGAAGAAGATCATCACGGCCGGTGCGCTGGTCATGGCGGCGGGCACCGCGAACACCACGAAGCTGCTGATGCGCGCGGCGGCCAAGGACCAGATCCCCGACATGCCCGACGGGCTGGGCACGAACTGGGGCTCCAACGGGGACCGGATCTACACCTGGACGAACTTCGCCGACGACTTCGGCGCTCCGCAGGGCGGCCCCGTCGTCTACGGCAGCCTGGAGTGGGGCGACCCGGCGACGGCGAACACCGTCATCCAAGCCTCGCTGCCCCCGACGCCGAACCTGCGCACCACGATGCTCGTCGGCTACGGGGTGAGCCAGGGGCGCGGCGAGTTCGTCTACGACTCGGCGAAGGACGACGCGGTGCTGGACTGGCCGCGCGACGCGGACGCCGAGCTGAGCCGGATCATCGACGACCGGGTCGCCCGGATCGCCGGGGAGGGCAACATCCGGCTGGACACGACCTCGCTGGTGCCCAACACCTGGCATCCGCTGGGCGGTGCGTCGATGGGCATCGTCTGCGACCTCGCCGGCCGGGTCCAAGGGCATCGCGGGCTGTACGTGCTGGACGGGGCGCTGATGCCGGGCAACAGCGCGGCCTGCAACCCGTCGATGACCATCGCGGCCGTCGCGGAGCGGGCCACCGATGAGCTGATCGCCCAGGACGCGGGCACCGTGTTCTGATCGCCGGTGCCGCGAACGCCTTGCGCCGCCCCGGAAACGGCTCTGCGGCACCAGGTTCGTGGCCTCGCCGAGACGGCGGGGAGGAGGGTGACCTCCTCCCCGCCGTTGTTCGGCCGGTACGGCGCGCGGCGGTGGCGGGAGTCCGGGGCTTTACAGGTTCGACGTCGATGGCCTAGCTTCATCAACTCTGGACATCCGACGTCCAACGTTCGACCTCGTGGCCGTCAACGCCGACACCGACACGACTGGAGCCGCACGTGGTTCGCATCCTCCGCACCCGCCGCCGCGCCCTGCCCGCGATGACGGCGACCGCCGCACTGGCGCTGCTCGCCGGTCCCGTCGCCGTCGCCGCGCCCGGCGGCGTGGACCTCGCCGTGAGCACCGACGCGGTGACCTACCGCATCCCCGCCCTCGCGGTGACCGAGCGGGGCACGGTCATCGCCGCTTTCGACCGGCGCAACGACGGTCCCGGTGACCTGCCCGGCGACATCGACACGATGGTGCGCCGCAGCACCGACGGCGGCGCGACCTGGAGCGAACCCCGCGCCGTCGTCGATCACCCCGCGCCGCAGGGCTGCGGCGATCCCAGCCTGCTCACCGACCGGGCCACCGGGCGCGTGCACCTGTTCTGCACCTTCAGCCACGGCGAAGTGGGGTTCCAGGAATCCGAACCCGGCTCCGCCGACGCCACCGATCCGCGAACCGTGCACGTGCGGCACCTGACCAGCAGCGACGACGGACGCACCTGGAGCGCACCGATCGATCTGAACGAGCAGGTGAAAGCGCCGGAGTGGGCGGGGATCTTCGCCTCGTCCGGCCACGGGGTGCAGCTCTCCGGCGGGCGGTTGCTGCAGCCGATCGTCGTGCGCGACGCGGCGGGCGAGCACCACGCCGCGAACATCTACAGCGACGACCACGGCGAGACCTGGCGCTCCGGCGAACCGCTGGCGGGCGGCACCGACGAGAACAAGGCCGTGGAGCTGTCCACCGGCGAGGTCGTGCAGAACGTCCGGGACGTCGACGGCGGGCAGCGGTTGCGGGCGGTGTCCGAGGACGGCGGCATCACCTTCGGGAAGCCCGCGGCGATTCCCGGCCTGCCCGATCCGGGCGTCAACGCCGACGTGATCCGCGTCGACCCGCGGGGATCCGACGAGCGGTTGTTGTTCAGCAACCCCGCGAACTCGCGGGACCGGACCGACCTCACGGTGCGGATCAGCTGCGACGACGGGGAGAACTGGTCGGACGGGACGCGGCTGCACCCGGGCCCGGCGGCCTACTCGGCGATGGCGATGCTCCCCGACGGGAGAGTCGGCGTCCTCGCCGAGAACGGCGCCGCCGGCGCCTACGAGAAGCTGACCTTCACCGCGCTGCCGCTCGCCGAAGCCGGTCGTTGCGCGGGGTGACCACCCGACGGGCGACCGGGCGCGACGAGAGCTGATTCGCCGGGAGCGACCGGAGAGCGCGTTCCGCACTGCGGACGCACGGCGGGTGGCCGTCCCCGCCGTGCGTCCGCGCTCAGCGGGAGTCCGGGCGTGCTTGCTCTGCCGACGGAAAGACGACCACGAGCCGGGGCGCACGTCGGTGAGATCTCCTCGCACGTCCCTTCGCCGGGGTCAGGCCGCTGCTCGCAGGGTGCGGCCGACCAGGAGCATGCGGAGGGTTCGGGCGGTGGCGTCGGCGAGGAGTTCGGGGGCGCTCTCGATCGCGTCGGCGAGCGCCACCGGGCCGGTGAGGATGCCCGTGTAGGCGTCGATCCCGGTGTCGTAGCTGCTCTCGGCGCCGGGGCCGATGGTGCCGCACAACGCGATCACCGGTTTGCCCTGGCGCTTCGCGCGGCGCGCGACCTCGGACGGGATCTTGCCGAGCGCGGTGGAGGCGTCGATGGCGCCTTCGGCGGTGAGCACCAGGTCGGCGGCGCGCAGCCGCAGGTCCAGGTCGGTGCTCTCGATGAAGACGTCGAACCGGGACGCGAGCCGGGCGCCGAGCACCCCGGCGAGTCCCGCGCCGACCCCGCCCGAGGCGCCGCCGCCGGGCAGCTCGGCGAAGTCCGTACCGCTGTGCCTGCGCAGCAGCAGTCCCCAGCGGTGCATCGCCGCCGCCAGCCGCGCGACCTGCGCCGGGGACGCGCCCTTCTGCGGGCCGTAGACGTGCGCGACGCCCTTCGGGCCGCTCAGCACGTTCTTCGGGTTGACCGCCACCACCATGTCCACTTCGGACAGTCGTGGGTCCAGGCCGTCGGCGTCGATCAGCCGCGCCTGGCGCAGAGGTACCCCGCCGGGGCCGACGTCGTGACCGGAGTCGTCGAGCACGCGCACTCCGAGCGCCTGCAACGCTCCCGCACCGCCGTCGCAGATCCCGGAATCACCGCAACCGACGACGATCTTCTCGGCGCCGGTGTCCAGCGCCGCCGCGATCAGCTCGCCGACACCGCGGCTCGACGTGCGGCCCGGATCGCGCTTTCCCCGCGGCACCAGGGAAAGTCCCGCCGCTGCCGCCACTTCCACGAACGCGGTCCCCCGTTCGGTCCCGCCCAGCAGCGCGAAGTGCGACTCGACGGGGTCGCCGACCGGCCCCGTGACGGTCACCGGAACCAACTCGCCACCGGTCGATTTCGCCAGCATGCGGGCGGATCCTTCGCCGCCGTCGATCAGCGGGACGGTGTCGACGATGGCCGCCGGGACCACCCGTCGGATGCCGGTGCGGATTCCGGCGGCGACGGCCTCGGCGTCCAGGCACTCCTTGAACCCGGTGGGAGCGACGAGAAAGCGGAACATGGTTTCCTCCATCGTGGAATGTTCAGTCGAGGTCCAGGCCGAGCGTCGGCCAGACGAAGCGGGTGAACAGCAGGACCAGCACGACCATCACCGGCCCGAGCAGCGCGGAGAGCTTCAGCAGATCGCGCGGGGCGAAGGTCGGCGCCTGCTCGATCCGGGCGAACATCGCGACCGGTTTCGCCGACGACGGCAGGGTGTGGCAGAAACCGGCCGCGGCCGTCGAGGCGAACGCCAGCGCCACCGGATTCATGCCGACGGCGAGCGCGGCGGGCACGACGAGCGGGATCAGCACCGAGGACCGCGCCGAGCGGGACTGCACCACCAGGTGCGCGGCGACGCTGAGGACCACCACCGTCAGCAGCACGGTCGAACGCGGCGCCCCGCTAAGGAAGCTCGTCACGGCCCACTGGGCGGCGCCGGACTCGGTCAACCCGGTGCCGAGCGCGCCGGTGGCGGCCATGAACAGCAACAGCGACCAGGGGATCTCGGACAGCGCCTCCCCGAAGCGCACCGTGCCCAGCCGGGGTGAGGTGATCAGCACCGCGCCGCCGAGCGCGACGAGGGCGGGGGACAGGCCGTGCAGCGGCTCGGTGCTCCACAGCAGCACCACGACGCCCAGCAGCGCCGCCGCGCGGATCTCGTCGCGCCGCATCCGCTCCGGCACCTCCAGCTGCGAGCGCAGGGCCTCGGCGTCGACCCGCAGCGGGGCGCGGCGATCGGCGTGGCGGGTGAACAGCGCCAGCACGAGTTCGGCGGCCAGGTGCGAACTCGCCACCGCGAACGGCAACCCCCACCACAGCCACTGCGCGAACCCGATGCGCACGTCGACGGTGCTCGCGAGGATCTCGCTGGTCACCAGGTGCGCCCCGGCCCCGACGAGGCTGGCGACGGCCGAGAGCAGCACCACGGTCGGGAACAGCACCGCGAGCGCCCGCACGAGCCGCTCCCGCGCCGCGAACGCCGCGGCCAACGTGAGGTAGAAGGGCAGCACCAGTGCCGCCCGCCCGCTGGTGCTCGGCACGAGCAGCGCGGTGATCACCAGCGAAGCGGTGATCAGGTGGAACAGTCCGCGCGGCCGGCGGGCGCGGGCCACCAGGGCGACCGACAGCCGGGCGGGCAGCCCGGTCGCGTTGATCCCGGCGGCCAGGATGAACGCCGCGATCAGCAACCAGATCTGGTCCTCGCCGAGCGGTTCGAACACGTCCTCGGAATCCAGCACCCCGAACAGGACCAGCAGCACGGCCGCGGCGACCGCGACGAACGTGTCGTCGAGCCGGGAACTCATCCAGCCGCCGACCGCCACCGCGAACACGAGGAACGTGAGCAGCCCGTGCCAGCCGAGTTCACCGGGGCCGCCGAGCGTGCCCGGAACGACCGCCAGCACTCCCAGCACGCCGAGCGCGACCAGGGTGAACACGATCGCCCAGCCGTTGCCCGACTGCGGTTCCGGTGCGAGCCCGGCGGCGCGCATCGGCCGCGTCGCGTAGTCCGTGCGCACCCGCGTCGCCGCGTCCCGGGTGGGCACCGGCTCGGTCTCCCGCTCGGCATCCATGAGGTGAACCCTCGACGCCCAGACTGAGCCCATCGTGAACGTTCCATGAGGACGGCCTCATGGAGTGGATGTTCTTGTTCTCGGCCTGGTGAGGTGGTCGGGTGGCGGAACCTCAGCGTTCTTCTCGCGAGGACAGCTTTTTCCCTCGTGGCGGAGCCACTTGGGAAAAAGATCCCGCAGCGAGAAG